>CAMKRB010000449.1 GCA_946415045.1 uncultured Myxococcales bacterium | reverse complement strand
TGGTCGCCGTAAGCGGCGAGGAATGCTTTGATGACGTCGTTTTCCTGGCCGTCGGGTTGCGAGATCAGGCCGACGGTTTCGGCGATATCCTCGATTTGTTCGACGGATTTATCGATAAACGCCATCGTGTCGAATTCGAGGAAGTTCTTGTAACAGAACTGTTTTTTGTCTTCGGCTTCGACGAATTTGTGGACGACGTTGACAGCGGTGAGGAGATCGCCCATGGCGTGGGCGAGTTTACCGTGTGCGCGTCTGGCCTGGGCTTCGTGTCCGGGGGGGTATTGAAGGGGCGATTTGACCGAGAGCCAGGCAACCGCAATGATCACATCGTGCATGGATGCGGGATATTTCATGCCGGCTTCGATGACGACGCGCGCCAGTCTTGGAGACAGCGGGAATACGACCATTTTCTGGCCGATGCTGGTGAGGTGATTGGTTTCGTCGATGGCACCGAGTCGGCGCAATTCGGCCAGTGCATCGCGGATGGCCTGTTTTGGGGGACGCGTTGGGAACGGGAACGATTCGACATCGTAAATGCCAACATCTATCAGGCGCAGCAAGACTTCGCTCAGTTCGAGGCGAATGATTTCCTCGTCAGTGAACGCCGGGCGCAAATCGCGTTTGTCTTCGGAAAACAGGCGGATGCATTTGCCGGGGGCGGTTCGGCCGGCACGGCCGGCGCGCTGGGCCATCGAAGCCTGGCTGATGGGCTCTTCTTTGAGCGTCGTGACATGCGTATTGTTGTTAAATCTTGGTATTTTTGCGATGCCGCTGTCGATGACGAACCGCACGTCAGGAATCGTGATCGAGGTCTCGGCGATATTGGTGGCGAGCACGACTTTTCGGGTATTGGGGCGTTCGTCGAAGACTTTTTCCTGTTCTTCGCGGGGGAGCAGGCCATACAGAGGCAGTACCCACAAATCGGAGAATCCCTTTTGGGTTGCCTGCATGGTCTGAATCATTTCCTGGGCGGCGGTGATCATGGCCTGGCCGGGTAAAAAGCACAGGATATGCCCGGGTTCGCCGGATTTGTGAATCCGACGGACTTCGTCGGCCACCGCCGATGGTACGTCATCTTTTTCGCGGTTTTCGACGTTACGGTATTCGATGTCGACCGGATAGGTTCTTGCCTGAATCGAGATGAGCGGAACGTCACTGCCGTCGCCGGTGCGGGAGAAATACTTTTGGAAGGTCTCAGCGCGGATCGTCGCGGAACTGATAATCACGCGCAGTTCGGGGCGTTCTTCGATCGCGAGCTTGAGCAAACCCATGGCCAGATCGATGTTGAGCGAACGTTCGTGGGCTTCGTCGATAATAATGACCTGATACTGGTTATAGAGATGATCGGTGCGGGATTCCTGAAGCAGAATGCCGTCGGTCATGACCTTGACGATGGTTTCGTCGGAGGTTTTATCGTCGAATCGAATTGCGTAGCCGACTTCCTGACCGAGCTCGCAGCCGATTTCTTTGGCGATGCGCATCGATACGCTCACAGCGGCGATACGGCGTGGCTGTGTGAGTCCGATGCGACCTGTGATCATTGGGTTGCGCAGCAAAATGCGCGGTAATTGCGTCGTTTTGCCGCATCCAGTTGGTCCCTGAACTACGATTACCGAGTGATTGGCCAGCGCCTCGTTGATTTCGTTTTGATGTTTGTAAATCGGAAGCTGTGTAATATCGGTCATATTCGACTCCTTGTCATCGTTCGCCGGAATGGCAAACATGCGTAGAATAAACGATCGCAAAAGAAATAAAAGACTTTTCATCGATTGAACAGGGCAACTGTATCAAACCTGGCATAAATCTGTTGAAAGCCCGTTAGGGCTTTTATATCAATAGCCCCCGGTTGCGTAAGCTACCGGGGGGTAGAAGACATCATCCCTCCTCTAATTCCCAACATTTTCCAGCCTAAAGGCTGGAAAATGTTGGGGAAAAAGAAGGGAGAATATCATTTGAACCCCCGATAGTCGCCTATGGCTCCAATCGGGGGCTATTAACATTGAAGCCCTAACGGGCTTCATTTATGCAAACATCTTTAAATGCTGTAGCCCTGCCAATTGAAAAAGTGCATAATTATGGTGGAGATTGCGTTTCGGGCATTGAGCTGTTTCGCCCGAGGATAAAGGAGATAAAATGGCATCATACGAAATACCAAAGGGTATCGCGGCATCGAAAGCGGATGAGAATGCGCATGTGTGTGCGCACATGTTTATCGTCGTTGGGCCTTCGGGAACCGGAAAATCGACGCTGCTGGGCCATCTGATGGATGTGCGCAAATCGTGCGGGATGTCGCGTTCGACGACGACCCGGGCACCGCGGGGCACCGAGGTAAACGGCGTGGAATACGATTTTGTCGATATCCCGACATTTGAAAAAAAGATTGCGAATGGCGATTTTGCTGAATATGCCAATGTTTTCGGCAATTACTATGGCACGCCGCACAGCATGATCGCCGATAACGTCAATGCGGGACGCGATGTGCTTTTTGATATCGATGTGCAGGGCGCTCGCAATCTGAAAAAGCAGTATCCGGGTGCCTGGTGTATTCTGATTGCGCCGCCATCCATGGCTGTGCTCGAAAAGCGACTTCGCGGCCGTGGTACGGATGCCCCTGAAGTGATCGAAAAACGACTGAATACGGCGCGCAGTGAATTGGCCGAAACCGGTCTGTTTGATTTCATGATCGTCAACGACGATCTCGAGACGGCCAAATCTCAAATCGTGGCGCTTTATGATATGCTGTCGCTGCGTGCAGCGCATTGACGCATGCATCATTGGTTTTGTCGATGTTTATCAAACAGATCCAGCAGGAGCTCATTCGGCTTGGTGATGAGAAATACCGTCAATTCAGCAGCAAACTGATGCCTACGGTCGATCCGCAGACTGTGATTGGTGTGCGGACGCCCGAGTTGCGCAAATACGCCAAACAACTCGTAGATGATAACAATATCAGCGTATTTTTGAATTCGCTGCCGCACAGGTATTTTGAAGAAAATCAACTCCATGCATTTATTCTGTCTGAGATGAAGGATTAT
>CAMKRB010000448.1 GCA_946415045.1 uncultured Myxococcales bacterium | reverse complement strand
GACTCTGTGATATCAATCATCTTAAGCCCATCCTCGAAAGACATGCGCCCGAAACCGGCTATTCGCTCCAAATGCTGGAATGGGGCTTCGCGCATTTGTTTGCGCATTGGAATATGCAGGAATTCTGCGTATTTGCTATGCAGGAAATTCCGGGATTTGATGCAGACAATGCGGCCGCTTTATTCGATATCGACACGGAACTGCAGGAACGATGCCGAATTGTGCCGGAACCTGCGGTGCGAAACGTGCTGATTGTATCGGCTTCGACTGTGCCGAGTGCAGTCTTTGGCGATGTGGTGCTGTCGCTTTTGATGCCGGTTGAAGTTGGCCTGCGGCCATCACAAAATCTGTTGCCTTTGTTTCGCGAACTTGCGGATTATCTTCGCGTGAAAGCGCCGAAACTCGCCAAACGCCTTGTGATTTACGAAACGGGGCATGATGATGATGCGCTTAAAGAATTGTTGCAGCATCACGATTTGGTTCTGGTGAGCGGATCGGAATCGACGATGACGCATTATCGCATGCTGATGGACGATTTGCCTGCTAATAAACGGCCAAAATTTGTTGCACACGGGCATAAAATCTCAGCGATTGCAATTCCAGCCAGGGTTTTTGCTGCGCTCACAGAGGATGATTTATCGGCGATTGCACTGGATGATTCGGTATGGGATCAGACCGGGTGTTTGTCGCCCAAATGCCTGTTTGTTGAAGCAGATTTTGAATCATGTGTGGAGCTGGCGCAGGAACTGGCGAAAAAACTGGATGAAATCGCGCTGAAACTGCCTGCATTACCGATGGATATCGCGGAGTCTGTGGCGAGGAACAATGGACTGTGTATGGCGCAATTCGATGGTGCAAAGATAATCAAGGCGCAGAATAACGGCGATCGGATTGTGGTATTTCCGGAAAACGCGTCGTTCAAACCGCTGCTGTATCCGCGAACGCTGAGCATTTATCCGGTCGCGGATGGTGTTGAAAGTGCCATGCAGCTTGCTCCGTATGGCCAGGCCATGGGGATGCGCGAAGTTCCCGATTCCAAAACCGAGCAAAAGCTCAGAACTGCCGGCTACAATTATTTTTGCCGCTTTGGGCAGATGCAGGATCCGCCGTTGTCGTGGTTTCACGACGAAGTGGGAACGGTAAGACCTTTTTTCGCTTGACGTAAAGTTTGTGCACTGATATAAGCCGCGCGCGTTGCACAGTGTTTGATTGTGCGGCATGTAGGCCAGTGTAGCTCAGCTGGTAGAGCGGCGCATTCGTAATGCGCAGGTCCTCGGTTCGAGTCCGAGCACTGGCTTTGATGATGATGTCAGACGGTAAAATTCGAGAATTTAATTGGCGTTGGGGTTGTCTCGACGCCTTTTTTTTATCGCCCGAAAGATTGCATCATGCCGGGATTGAACCCAGTCGTTTGTTTGTTTAATGCATGAACGTCATAATCCGTGTCGTTCATTCCAAAAACTTCTTTATTTCGAGGTGGTGCTCACATGAAAAAGCTCTGGAAATTCCTGCTCGACAACTCGCTGTTGCTCGTGATTGGTGCGGTGATCGCGCTTGTCTGGGCGAACTGCGGAGAAGCTGCAAACCATGCCTATCACAACATTTTGCATGCGCATTTCGGGTTTATGGATAACCCGTGGTTTGGTTCGGATGCCACGAACCCGGATGGCTCGATTATCGAAGGTGTGAAACACTTCGATGTTCACTTCTTCATCAACGACTTTTTGATGGCATTTTTCTTTATGGCCGCTGGTAAAGAAGTTTTTGAAGCGACATTCCCCGGCGGTGCGCTTCACAACCCCAAACAGGCCGCAACGCCGCTGATTGCAACGGCTGGCGGTGTCCTTGGTCCGATCGGCATTTATCTTTTGATTGCCTATCTTTTCCACGGCACATTTGGTTACGAAATGCACACCGGAACGCCAAACGATCTGATGCATGGCTGGGCCGTTCCAACGGCGACCGATATCGCATTCAGTGCCATGATTGCCCGCATCATCTTTGGTGGAAAACATCCCGCCGTCCCGTTTTTGCTATTGCTCGCAATTGCCGATGATGCCGTCGGACTCGTGATTATCGCGCTCTGCTTTGGATCCGGCTTTGGCATGAATACCGTCTACGGCCTTGGCGTCACGGTTGCCTGCATGCTGATTGCCTATTTCCTTTTCAACAAGAAACTCCAATGGAACAGCTGGGTGCCCTACTTCCTGCTGATGCTCGTTACCTGGGCAAGCTTCGGATATGCCGGTATTCACTGCTCGCTTGGCTTTATTCCCATTGTCGTGTGCATGCCGCATGCTGCCGAAGATGACGGTGTTCACAGCGATGACGAACGTGGCAAAGACGACGCCCTCAACAAACTTCAGACATTCTTCTATGTGCCGACTGAAATCATTCTGGGGCTGTTTGGCTGGGCCAGCGCCGGCGTAGCCTTCACCACCATTGGTTTCCCGACTGCCTGCGTCGCACTCGCCCTCATCATCGGCAAGATGATCGGCATCTTCACATTCGGCGGTATTTCAGGCAAGGTGCTTGGTCTCCCGGATGGCATGAGCTACAAAGACCTGCTCGTGCTTGGATCGGCTGCAGGTATCGGCTTTACTGTTGCGCTCTTTGTTGCCGGCGTGGCATTCCCCGACGGTGATACGAAAGATGCCGCGAAACTCGGTGCGTTGCTTTCTCTTGGCAGCATGTTCGTGGCCTATGGCCTTTCCAAGATTTGCGGAACCGAGCGCAAAGCCTGATGATTTGTCATGCGGGGGCCAAGCCCCCTGCGCGGCTATAAAAAAAAGAGACGGTCAATACCGTCTCTTTTTTTTATACGCCGCTACCCCCGAATGCGGGACGGGATCACAGCCATTATGTCCCGCAACGCCCTCTCTGGGGATTGACCCGGGCTTATCATTTATCCACATCTGCATGGTCATGATACCCCATGCCTGGATACGCCCCGGTGGGGCGTATCAGACTTTATTTTTGGCTATGTTTAATGGCGTTACCCCGATGCGAGTGAAATACTGGCAAAGAGTGCCGGGTTGT
>CAMKRB010000447.1 GCA_946415045.1 uncultured Myxococcales bacterium | reverse complement strand
CGGCGCAGTTCTCACGTTCGAGCGCAGCAAACCAAAGCGCAGGGCGGTCGAGAAGCCGATTCTCGTGGGACGACGATGACGACAATGACGGTGACAATGGTCAGCAAATCGTCGAGGAAGAAATCGTCGAACAAATCCCGGATGCGGATGCGGCGCAGTTCTCACGTTCGAGCGCAGCAAACCAAAGCGCAGGGCGGTCGAGAAGTCAATTCTCGTGGGACGACGATAACGATGAACCCCAGCCCCAGGAACCTCAAACCATCGAAGAATCCAAACCTGCAGAAGATCATTCTCTCGACATTCTGGATTCAGATGACGAAGATACTGCCGCCATCAAAACCATCGCTCGCTGTCGCCAGTTACTGGAATCCGGCGACAAACAAAGCGCAGTGGATTTAATACAGCAGGCTCAGGAAAAATATCCCGACAATCTGCGACTCGAAGCCTTCGCATGGAACTATCTGGATGCCTGATATCACAGGTTAAGATCTTTGAGTGATTATCAGAATGATTCAGGATCCAGGCCGTTGTACCGGTCGATTGTTCATCCCACAAAATTCCGGAGTCTGAATTGTCGAATACCAGCCACAAGTCATAAACCATAAGCCATAAGCCACTCAATTAATCTATCCATTATTGATGATTATGCTGAATTTGCAGCGACTGATTTATCTATTGACCACAATATGCTGTCTGATGATTCCGGGAGCATCCTTTGCACAGGATGATCCCGGGATTCCATGGCTGGTGCAGGAGAGCGACCATTTTATCATTCACTATCCGGCATCCAGATCGCTTCTGGCCACGCGGGCGCTGAGCATCGCAGAAGAAGCCTGGGAACGCCTCACACCGCTGCAGGAATGGAAACCTCGCGAAAAGACGAACATCTCGGTAATCGATACCTATGATCTGACCAATGGCTGGGCGCGCGTGGTTTCGGCAAACCACATCAGGCTCTATACTTATCCGCCGTCGGTATCTTCGGAACTGGGTGATTACGACGACTGGATTCGTCAGCTCCTCTATCACGAATACACGCATATTCTGCACATGGATACCGCAGGAATTGCGCACCACGTCGTCGATCTGATCATCGGTAAAATCGCCAAATACAACATGGTCATGCCCACCTGGTACACGGAGGGAATGGCAGTATATTACGAGACATTGTGCAGCGACAGCGGCAGGTTGCGCAATACCATTTACCGCACGATGATCCGCAATGCTGCGCTTTCCGGTACGATTCCTCCGCTGTCGAAGCTATCGATGGGCACATCGGCCTGGCCAGGTGGAGCGGCACAATATCTGTATGGTGCTTTTTTTATCAGCTATATTGCCGATCACTATGGCCGCGATACGCTCACGACCTGGAATCACCGATACGGCAATCGCATCGTTCCATTTTTTCTAAGCGTCACAGCCAAAGGCATCTGGCACAAATCCCTGGACGATCTGTACGACGAATGGCGAAATTTCGAGACCGAGCGTGCACAAACCGAAATCGAAGCAGTCAAAACCCAGGGCGAACTCACGCCCCATGAATCGTTCATCCGGCCACACCGTCACAAGCGTCCGCAAATCATCCCGAATTCAGATGAGATTTCCTATGTTCACTCAGATGGCTACCATCTGCAGACCATTGTAAAATACAATCCCGGAACCAAAGAATCGAAAGACCTTGTGAAATGTGTGGGGGAATGCGAGCACCATTGGGATTCGGGCGGCACAAGACTCTATTTTATCCACACAACGACCGAGGACGGCTTCAGATTTCGCGACAAACTTTACTATTACGACCCCCAAAAGAATCGCGAAACAGATCTGGAACTGCCGGATCACGTGCGCACATTTGCGCTGGATTCAGACGACACCTTGTATTGGGTTGTACAAAACAACGAATCCAATGCGATCTACAGAATGGCACCGAACCAGCCATTTGAACTCATCTATAAAAGCCGTCCATTTGAGCAAATCGATGATATCGCGGTTCATAACGGACATATACTTGCATCTGTATTCGATCCCGATACCAGACAATATGATATCGAAAGGATTGACATATCCTGGCCGGATGAATCACATGGAACAATAGTATACAGAGAGAAGATCACAGATACCAAATCCCCCGATATGTCACCGCATTTTTGTGAAACAAATGCGATTTGCTATATCAGCCCAAAGAATGACTATCTGAATTTGTATAAATATGATTTGCAAACCGGTCAAACCACCAGAATCACGCATCTCACAGACGGCATATTGCATCCTGTTACCAACAGCAGCGGCGATATCTACTACACGCAATATACATCCAAAGGCACGACGATAGCCAGAATCGCAGCAGGCGACAAAGCGCTTTATCCAGACCAGCCGGATTCGCGTCCGGCGACCAGAACCTATCCCGAACTGCATCCCGTCGCCAAGGACGGCCCGGAACAGGAAATCCCCTGGCAATGGCTGTTTCCAAGACGCTGGATGCCAAACATCACATCCGATCCGGATATGGGATGGGCTTATGGCATTACATTCTGGGGCCATGACGAAATCGATCACCACAACTACTCTTTTTCCACTCAGTATTTGCCCAAAAAAGATACATTCAATCTCGCCATCAGTTACCAGTGGAACAGCCTGCCATGGGCACTCGGTCTTGATTTTTCACTCACTCAGAATATTGCCAGCTATTTCGACACCCGAAAAATCCATCAGTTTGACTACCAGACGACATTTGCCAGTATTTACGGCAGCAGAACATTTAATCAGCGAATGTCGACGCACCAAATTGCGGTGAAATATATACTGCAGTATCACGAAGCGCAGGATCCACAATCATGGTATCGGCGGGATCCGGCATCTGTTCTCCCCATACTGCCATCGCTTGGATGGAACAATGCGCTTGTTTTTGGCTGGTCTTGGTCCAACCGGCGTCAGACCGAACTGGCTTTTGTCGCAAACTATGGCACCAGCCTGTCTTCGGCCATTCGTCTCGAAGCCCCGTGGCTGGGGGCCGATAACTATTCACTGATATGGTATTTTACCTATCTGCAGTCTGTGACTA
>CAMKRB010000446.1 GCA_946415045.1 uncultured Myxococcales bacterium | reverse complement strand
TATGACAAAACCGTCGCCCTCCAGCTCTTCGGATTTCCTGCATAAACAGCCAATTTTCTGCTATTCCATCGCACGCCCATCCGAATGGGAAACAAATTTATCCAACGACAATGACAGAAATGTCGCGATTTGCTCGCCGCCCGCGAGCGCTTGAACGCAACCTTTTGGATGCAGGGCTGATTTCTGTAAATTTTTTTATACCCTCTCCATTTCTGCCGTCTCATGTTTGTATCCTTATTTTTCGCAGAATTTCACCGAAAGCGCACCATCCGCGATGTCATCACCACGTAGCAATCCTGCCGGTTTTCCATCTTTGGCATTGATGTTGCAATATGTAGTTAATTGTGTTATGGTGTGGTTATTAAAACCACATCCCTGTGGTCGTGGTTTTAGTTCAGCGGCCGTTAGCCGCATCATTTCAACCAAAAGTGAGGAAAAAATATGAAAAAACTGTCGATGGCTCTGTTGATTGCTCTGGCGAGTGCTGCATTTATGACATCCTGTGGTGATGGCAAGGACGATAACAAGGGTGGCGCCGCTCCAGCAGTGGATGCATGTGCATCGAGCAAAGTGTGTGATAATTTGCCCAATAATGGTGCCGTTTGCGACAAGGTCGCGGATGCCTCTGCCGAAGGTGGCTGTAAAGCCGTGTATTCCTGTCCAAACGGTTACGTCAACCTGAACAATTCCAATGGTCCCGACATCGATTGTGCGCCCGAACAGGCATGTGCAAACACGGTTTGCAATGAAGTTGCAAATGCTGACGGCGTCGCTTCAGGTGAAGACTGCGCATGCAGCTACACATGCAAAGACGCTTACGACAGAATCGATGATGCCAGTGCAGCCAAGGGCTTCAAATGCCTGCTCAAGAATGACGAAATTTGCAATGGCAACGACGAGTGTGCTTCGGGCAACTGCGAAAGCGTCGATGAAGAAACGAGCAAATGTGCACCAGCCGGAACTACCCCCGGCCCCGTGAACGAATGCGATCCCAGCAATGCCAATGCCTGCAGCGACGGTAAGCTCTGCATTAAGAATGCTTGCAAAACAGCAGACGACCTTGATCGCACAGAATGCTCGCCCAGCACGGATTCGGACTATTGCTTTGGTAGTGTAAAAGTCAATTGCCTCGAAGTCGGTGGTGTCTCTCAGTATTCGAAAGAATCCTGCACAGATGGCGCTGAATGTATTGTTTCAGACAGAATTGCCAGTTGTGTGCTCCCAACAGTTGACCCAGATGAGTGTACAGAGGCGAATGCGGATGCAGTCATTTATTCATGCAGCGGCGATGAAGTCGATGATAGCTTTGGCGGTTACTCAAAATCCATAGAAAAGAAATGCACCCAGGGCACCGATGGTTATGCCTGGGTAGAAACCGTAAGCAACTGCACGGGCGGAGATGCCTGCTATCCAAAGCATGCTTCTTCCAAATGTTTGAATACGTTGCCAAATGAGCAAGCAATCGGCGCAGATTGCTTTGGCAAAGATTTTAATTGCGCAAGCGATTTCTGTGATCCCGACACAAACAAATGTGCCGAAAAATCAGCCGACTAATCGCTGAACCATCATTATCCAGGTAACCAAAGCCCCTGTTCGCAGGGGCTTTTTTGTTTGTTTATTTAGAGCGTACTTTTGCCCGATCCAGGATCTGCAACAATTGCAGCAGATACACATATAATGCAGGGGGCATTCGCGGAACAACACCCCTTGCCGCCTGCGGCGCGCAACCGCGCAAATCATGTGCTTACGGCGAAAGCCGTCAAATAAGCATAAGGGTCAGAAGAGTTACCCAAATGTTTTATAAATATAGTTTGGCACTTTTGGTAATTAATTGCTATGAGTTACCGTATGGCGCATTGCATGGCGTGCTTTTGTGCTTGCACATCAGAACTCCGGGCATGCCGTCATGCAATGATTTCAGACAGGAACTCACCCACCTCGATTCAGGTCAGCACCTGAGATATCCAGGACAAATCAAATGCGCAAGACAATTCAGATAATTCCAATCCTGTGGATGCTGCCGGCAGCACTGAGCCTGTCGTCATGCGACGAAAACTCGACGACGACGACGCTTTCACCGGTAGGGATGGTTTGCAATGCTTCGTCGGAATGCATCACACAATACTGCAACGATAATCATTATTGCGCCGAAAAACCTGCAGCGCTTCTGAATAATGGATCGGCTTGTACAAAGTCGGCGGAATGCATCAGTGATTATTGCAGCAGCGACGGCATCTGCACTGAGAAATCAACCCCCAACCCCAACCCCAATCCCGTCGACGACAAGGAAAAACTCGGCAAGACGTGTTCAGAAAATGCGGATTGCGGCAGTTACTATTGCGTTACCAATGTCTGCATGACGATAGAGCAGGTCAGCAGTTTAACCTGTGCTTCATCCGATATGCCCTATTGTCTGGGCGATTACCTGGTGCAATGCCGTGTGTGGGCCGATATGTCATACGTGAATGATGTGACGGACTGCGCCAAATCGGGACGCGTATGCAAAACTGCAAATTCAGTCGCCATCTGTTCAGAAGCCTGCGCCCCCGAAGATCTCGGAAAAGAAAAAACGATCTGCGACGAAGACAACAAAAACTGGGAAGGCTATGTGGTCGGCGTCGAAGTCCATAAGTGCCAGAAAATCGACGATGAATACTTCTATGTATTCGATCGTTATGAGAACTGCGGTTTTAACGAAATCTGCATGGGTGACAAGTGTTTTTAAGATAATAGATGCCAGACCACATCAACAATTCGGAGCCGATGTATGAATTTTTGGAAAAGATGGATAACAATTGGATGCATGACATTGATTTGTGGCGCATGCAGCAATGAAAGCAAAGAGGCCGAAGAATTTAAATGTGACGCGGAACATCTGTGCCCGGGAGATCAGGTTTGCGCCAATGCGAAATGCATCGACCGATGCAATGGCATTTCGTGCGGCGAAGGTGAAGCGTGTTCACACATGGGCCTGTGTTTGCCCGCATCACTGGTGGAATGCTCAGATTATGTGCCTTGTGCTGAAAGCAATAAAAAATGCGTCGAAGGTCACTGTGTAGCAAAA
>CAMKRB010000445.1 GCA_946415045.1 uncultured Myxococcales bacterium | reverse complement strand
CTCTTTGATTTGTCCGGCGAAATTGCACGTTTGTTTATGGAATATGAAACGAGCCGGCCGGGCACATTTAAAACAAAAGACGGGCTTATCAACGCCTGGACAAACACAAAGGAAGACAGACATTTCTTTAACAAAGCCAATCCGCTGCGCGAATTCTGGCAGAAAATACTCTACCAAAAGCTGATGGTCGGCAGCAATTGCGTGCTCGAAAGTTTAAATCGCGAATTGAAAGCGCAGAATCTGCAATTTGAATACATCACGCTGCCCAGGCTGTTCGAAAACAATAGAAAGAATAAAGTCGTTTTTCCGGGTGCCCCCAAAACACCCATTTTTATATTCTGGCATGCGGGCATCGGTCAGTTTTATCGCGTTGCACTCAGTGAATATGCCAAAACGCACGAAGTCCATGCATATATTCAGAATCCCTGTATGGAATTCTGGGAAGAAGTCGAATACAATAAAGTAAATCATTGTATGAAAGCGAAATTCCGGAAATCGCTTACCGGCGAAGATGCCGTTGCATACGAAGAGAGTGACGAGAATCCCAAAGACAATCAGCTGCTTGCCAAATGGGGTCGCGCCGGACGCGACAATATCCGGTTGTGGTGTGAAAGCGTCAATTACGATTTTAAAACATTCGAAGAAGAAAAATCTGTAAAAGAATACGAATTCGGCTGGAATAGAATCGATGAGAAACCGAATACAGCTCATTGCAAAGCGCTTCATATCATACAGGATCTCATTTCGCATCAGATCAATCCGGATAAAAGCATGCCGTTTGCCAATGACGAAACGCTGACCGTTCACGGCGCGCCGTCCAAAATTCGAGAGGTCGAGCATCTGCATTCACAGATATGTCTTTTGCTGCAAAGCGGCGCACAACTCCGCGATATTCTCGTCGTTGCGCCCAACATCAACGACTATCGGACGGCGATAAACCAGATATTTGCCGCAGAACGCACTCAGGCCGAAGACCTGAGGAAAGATCGAAAGATACCATCGGAAAAAGCAGAAACCGCGCTCTATCTGCCCTTTACCATTATCGACGGCGAACCGCGGGAATCCCTGACGGCGCGTGCTCTGAACACGCTGTTTAGAATATGCAGTGCCAAAACGCTTTCGCGGCTTGAGTTCTTCGATCTCGTGCGCAATCCGGTGGTCCAGCGCGTGCGGGGCATTGTGCCCGAGGAAGTCAGCGCATGGGAAGGCTGGCTCACCGGAATGCAGATATTCCGGGATCGGCAGCTGCCCCAAATGAATGATACAAATGGGCAGCCCATAGACAGCCGTGATCATTCCACATATTTGTATGAAGACTGGAACACGGGGATTAAGCGGCTTTTGCTCGCACGCATGACGGACTGCAGGGTGGATGACAACGGCGAAACCTTCCAGCCATACGCCGATATCGACAGTGCCGACAGCGGATCGCTCTATCGCTTTGTCGATGCCGTGGAATCGCTCGAAAGACTTTGCAAAGACTGCAATACGGTTTATGCCGGCGGTATCAGTCTCGATGCGCTCAATCAAAGATTCATTCCCCATTTGAATGACTGGATTGCCATGAAAGATGTTCCCCGTGAGATGGGATTCGAAAACATCATTTATCAGAATGTGATGAACAGCATTGATGATCTTAAATGTCAATATACAGCGGGGCTTGACAGGATTTCAATGAAATGTATGGAACATACAATTCTCGGCGCAGCCGAAACCTCGCGCTACACCGTGGGATCATTGTTTGTCAACGGCCTGACTTTTATGAATTTTACAGCCAACCGCATCATTCCAATCAAACATTGTTTCTTCCTGGGATTGGATGCCACAGGCTTCCCCGGGCGCGATATGAACAATTCGCTCGATTTGCGCACCGGCGATATCTGGCCCGGCGACAACCTGAATGCACCTAAAAATAGATATGCATTTTTGTGCCAGCTGATGAGTACATCCGATTCTTTGCATCTGAGCTTCGTCAACAAGAACCTGCAAAAGGATGAGGAGTTTTTCCCGTCGAGTATTATCAACGATTTGTTCGATTTCGTGAATCTGTTTGCTTATCGTTCTCCCGATGGTCAGCCCCGGTGGACACCTGCAGCCGTTCCTTTGGACGAAACGCGCGATATCAATGAATTGTTTACCCAGCGCTCCATTCGAAATCAGGCGATGTATCGATGTATGATCGAAACTCACGCAGACATCGATACTTCACAATCCTACTATGAGAACACAGCCAATCCATATTTCAAACCGAATGAGCTCCCGGAGCGCGTCACACTCAGTAAACTGAAAAAATACCTCAAAGATCCTTTCCAGTTCAGGATCAGTGAGATATTCCAAAGCGATGATGACGATATCGATCCCGAAAAAATGGTTTATGAACCCATCGACGTCGACAATGTCGAACTCATCGATATCATCAAATGCGTTGCACAGTTGATCATTCGCAAGGATCCACGATATGGCGAGTGCTATATTCAACAACCCATTCCCGACGGTACGGTCGAACGGAAAAAAGCGCCCATCTCACAAGAGGAAGCCGAAAAAGGGATAGAAAAAGCCATTCACGAATATATGCAAAGCCTGAAAGAATCCGGATTTCGCACCTATCCGCTCTACGAAGACTTGCTCAGGAAAAAGATAGAACTGGGGGCTGTCAATGTCGCAGAACAGTTGTTGGAACACCAGCTGGTAAGGGCTGACGATGACAATGCTGTTGATTTTTCGATCACACAGAGAATTGGTCAAACCGGTGAGGAAATGACCTGGCATTTACAAGGTCAGGCTGACTGGCATGTCTGGGGACATGAGGAAACCGCACTTGCTATTACAGGCGTTTCTTTTGGAAAAGCAAGTGAGCAATACGACAAGTATCTTACATCCTACATCAGTGCACTTGCATTGATCGCGCAAAAGGATTGCAGGGGAATGACTTGCCACGTGCAGCTGAATGTTTGCTGTACCGGTGGAGGTAAACTGCTGACAAGAGAATTCGATATTTCACCAGAAGAAGCCATAGAAAGATTAAAGACGATCTATCAATATGCCTACATCGATCAGTATGCAGTGGCTGCA
>CAMKRB010000444.1 GCA_946415045.1 uncultured Myxococcales bacterium | reverse complement strand
ACGCGGCATCAAAATCACAGGATGCCATTTTGGCATCGGCCTCAGCCTGTTTGATGTCACATGCATCGCCTTTGCATGCATTTGAGATATCATCTGTAATCGCAGGCTGACTGGAAGAATTGGTTATTGTCTTATCATCATCCGTACAGCCAGCGACACCCAATGCCAATGCAGCAGATGCACAAAGCGACCAAACCTTCAATGTTTTCATTTTACCTCACTCCGAAACAAATGGTTGTTGCATAATTTACCATGTGACTACTATGGCAAAACACCTTATTCTTTGATAGAATGGTTATTGATTTGTTTTTTTACCGCATCCGAACGGATGCAGATGTATGAGTTTAATTTGCCTGACATATTGCATATCGGCAAAACCAATAGCTGGATATCGTGATGAAAACACAACATGCGCTTATTATGGGAATATCGCTGGTCACTTTGGCTGGCTGCGGCGATAATGTGATGGATAGTGCAAGCAACGTGCCGCAGGATACTCAGAATTTGTCTGATACACAAAGCGATAAAGGTTCTACGACACCGACAGAACCCACAAAGCCAAATGAGCCGACAAATCCGACAAATCCGACAAATCCAACAACCCCAACAAATCCAACAACCCCAACAAATCCAACAAATCCAACCGATCCAACGGACCCAACAAATCCAACAAATCCAACTGATCCAACGGACCCAACAAATCCAACAAATCCAACCGATCCAACGGACCCAACCGATCCAACGGATCCAACGGACCCAACCGATCCAACGGACCCAACGGACCCAACCGATCCAACGGACCCAACGGACCCAACCGATCCGGAAGATACAGAATCTTTAGGATTTGTGCGATACAGCAAATTCGGTGCGGTTGGCGACGGAAAGACGAACGACATGCAAGCCATTGCAGCAACGCACCAATATGCGAATGCCAAGGGACTGCGCGTCGAAGCGGACGAAGGCTTTGTCTATTATATCAGCGATGTTGCAGAAAGTGCCATTATCCAGACAGATACAGACTGGACAGGGGCCAGATTTGTGATCGACGATTCGAACGTTGGCATCGATAAAAGCAGCGATAATGTATTTGTCGTCATGCCTTCGCAACCCATTTATACCCTGATTTCTGGCGGTATTCCCGTCGATCCGCAATACACCATCCAATCGCTTGCGCGCCATCAGGAAAACATTGGCATTTCGCTGCCGCAGGATTCGGTCCTCGTCATCTATGACAAAAATGTCAGACGGTATATCCGAAAAGGCAAGAATGCGGACAAAGGCTCGGAACAAATGGAAATCGTTCTGGTCGACAGCGATGGCAATGTTTCTCCGTCATCGCCAATTATCTGGGACTATCCCGAAGTCACCGATGTATTCGTTTATCCAGTCGATCCCAATGTTTTATCCATCACCGGCGGGTCTTTTACGACAATCGCAAATCAGGTTGACTCCCCCGAATACTACAACCGCGGCATCAAGGTGATGCGTTCGAATGTCGTCGTCGATGGTCTCTCGCATGATATCGAAGGCGAGCTGGGCTACGGTGCGCCGTATAACGGATTTTTAACGTTGTTTTATGCGGCAAACGTCACCGTAAAAAACAGCATTTTTACTGCACATCGAGCCTATCCAGTCGAACCCGGCAGTGCCATTTTGAAGGGTTCCTACGATTTCCAGCCCACTGGCATCATCAATCTGCTGATTGAAAACTGCGAACAGACATCCGATATTATGGATGCATCGCGTTTTGGCATTATGGGCTCCAACTATTGCAAAAACATCACACTCAGGGATTGCATTTTTAACCGCTTTGATGCCCACAAAGGCGTTGTGAACACGTCGATCATCGGAACAACGCTGGGTTATAATGGTATCGAAATCATTGGCGAAGGCTTGCTCACGATAAAAGATTCCACGATACGCAGCTACAGCTTTATCACGTTGCGCGACGACTATGGTTCGACGTGGCATGGCAATTTGCGCATCGAACACTCGACCTGGATGCCACTGGTAACGCTTTTGCCCATGTCGATGATTTTTGGAATCAATGACGGCGATCACGATTTTGGTTACGAATGCTATATGCCGACCGTGATCGATATCGATGATCTAACCGTTGAAGATGGTGCGGTCGGCATCTATCTCTTTGGCAATATCACAAAGGATAACACCAGTGCCGATTTCACGTATGCTTATCCATACCATATTACCCAAACCGTCAACATATCCAACTACCATTCGGCATCCGGCAAAAAATGGATGCTCAGTTCAAACGAGTATATGTTCAAAGATGTTGAGATAAACGAGTAGAGGACGGATCTCACAGGGCGCACAAAAAAGCGAGCTTCGGTATGCCCGAAGCTCGCTATGTTATATGAGATAAGTGTTAGCGAAGATTATTCATCATCTTCATCACCACCTAAGCCAAAATCACAATCATCTATCGCTGCAAGTTTTGCCTCTATCTCTGCTTTTTCTGCCGCGCTTAAAGACATTGCCCATTCTTCTCCACAAATTTCAAAGATAGCTTCTGCTTTTGATTCATCTATGCCTTCAGCCTGCGCTGCAAGAATGACTGGCATTATCCCAGTGAACAGATCATCACAACTCTCGAAAGATCTGAGGAAATCTAAGGTTGCATTCTTGGTATTCGGATATTTGCTGCAATCCAATTCGCTGCTGCCATTGGGGACGCAACGGTCACCTTCACAGTGGTAATTGCCCGTGCAAGACGTCGGATCGCAGGTAACGCCAATATCCTCTCCTTCGCAGATATCATCATACTTCTCTGCTGCATCAGCGGAAATAGCCTCAAACCAATCCTCACCGCACTCTTCAAGGTCATCCTCAGACACACCAGTGGCGAACACTGCTTCAAACGTGGCCTCATCCAGGGCTTCACAATCATCACCACCATAATTCAAGATGGCATTCTGTAAAGCTGTAATTGCCTGGGTATTTGAAGCGCAATTGTTCTGAGGATTACCATTGGGTACGCACTTACCACCGTCACAGTGCGCATTGGCACCGCAAATCGAAGGATCTTCTGTGCAGGATTTCGAAACCGGCTCGTTG
>CAMKRB010000443.1 GCA_946415045.1 uncultured Myxococcales bacterium | reverse complement strand
AGACTCAGATACTTATAATCTTTCTATTGCCAGTTCAGAAATCAAAATGTCTGTGGGTTCTTCCACATATAATTTTACATCTATCCGTGACCTTGGACAGGGTGTGTTTCTTGTTTATTACACGTCTGGAAGTAATCTCCCACAAGATTTACAGGATGCTGGTATTACAAATCCATTTGCTGTAATTAAAATTTCACACTCTGATGCTTATCGTATTTGTGATTTGTTTGACAATTATGATATTACAGTTCAGATATTGTCTTGGTCGCCTTATAGAGATGTGGCTATAGCAACTGCTGACTTTAACTCTTTAGCGTCTTATACCTATAAGCCTGTAGTTAAAGCTACCGAGACAAGGTGTGATAATATTGAAAAAGATCCTTTTAAGGTTCATTTAATCCCAACAGACTCTACACCTTATGAAAATCAGTATTCTCTGTATCAGGATTATATAGAAATAACTTATAATATTTGTTATAATAAAAATCGTATTCAGTCTAGTTCTACAAGTAACCACACCAATTCGTATGAAGCTGTGGTTAAGTTGGTGGATTCAGTTGGAAAAGATGTTTATGTCTCTAAGTATAGACCAAATACCATTGTATTTGAGGGTAATTATAGTCTTTTTGTAAATGAGCAATACCCTGTGAAACAGCTTTCAAGCAAATATGTTGAAAAAGAAAATTATGGTATGATGATGTTTGAGGTGACTTTTGAGAATAAAAAACCAACCAGTCATCCGGATAATTATTTATTGGAACAAATATTAAATTGTTCTACCACAACTTATTCACCACATGAATCAGCACAGTATCTTTATTGTGATTTTAGTAGTGTTACCTCTTTTCTCTACTATGAAAAAATCACTTTTTGTCAAACACAACTGAGCTCTATGTATAAGGAATGCTTTGATATGAAACCCACAAGATCTTTAGCATACTTTAATAGTAATTATATTAGTTTCCCTAAAAACCAATTATGTACCCCAATGTTTCAGTAAATTAGTTTTATAGAAAAGACCAGAAGAAAAATCTTCTGGTCTTTTCTTTTTTGTGGACAAGGTATTTTCTTTTTGTTATATGCTTCTTTGTGTTTGTTGCATAGGAGTGATTATGGATGCACAAAGTTTAAGATTAATACGTAGAATGGCTGCTTTACTCCCCATTTCAGCCCCTATTAAAATAGAAAAAGCATTTATTAATAAAAATGTGATATGGTCTCCCCTAACTACTTTTATTGTAGAGCATGTTAATGTTTAACTGGTGAGTTTTATGAGATATGCCACATTGCGATTAAACTATA
Source organism: uncultured Myxococcales bacterium (assembly GCA_946415045.1). Classification (GTDB taxonomy): domain Bacteria; phylum Myxococcota_A; class Bradymonadia; order UBA4248; family UBA4248; genus UBA4248. Next base: position 1,774 of record CAMKRB010000443.1, on the reverse strand, counting down.
TAATTATTCGCTGTGGTGACCTTTTGATGCTTACTATCATCCGCCCCGCCATGTGGGTTCAGTATTGAGTTCGCAATCTTGCTCGCTTTGGGCTGCCCCATCATTTGTTGCGCCTGCGTATCGCAGATAGCGGGCGTCAGCGAGCCGTATGGGCGACCCAATGTGGTCGCCCATAGGCGAGCAGGCACGTGTTGTGACACGTGCCTGGCAGGCCGTATGCGCAGCATAGTCCGCGTTTATACCACGTCTTCGATGATTGCCCTGTCGCCAATTTGAACCGTATGCAATCCGGGTGTTTATTTTTGTTAAAACAAAAACTCACGAGATAGCCTTTGACACGATGGTAATAATCGAAATAATCCAATAGCTGCTTTTCATCGCGTTCATTTCGGTAAGCGGCAGGAGAAGTTTGACAACCATACCATTTGATTTCAAAAAAGAGTATAAAGAGTTTTATATACCGAAAAACAAACCTGGTATCGTGACGATACCACGCTTTCATTATATTGCCGTTCGCGGTCAGGGCGATCCGAATCAGGAAAATGGTGATTACAAGCGGTCAATAGAATTGCTTTATGGCATTGCTTATACAATTAAAATGAGCAAGATTGGAAGCCACCAGAAGTGATCGCCCGCAAGCGTGTTAGCCGCGAAAGCGAGCCGTATGCGCATGCGGCGCATTTATTGCCCCATTCCCCAATCCAGATAGCGTGAAATCTGATCCGAAAGAAACCAGGGAAGATTGATCAGGCAATAGGTGGAGCCAGATGGTGTTGTCGTATGTTCGACCGATATTGCACCGCCATACAGTCGCACGGCATATCGGCATCCGGATAAATCTATAAACGAATGAAGCGATCGCAGTGTACCTGTTTTACCGGATTTTAATTCGATGGGGATAATCATTCCCCCGCTGGTTTGTATAAAATCAAGTTCTGCGTTGGAATTGCCGGTTTCGCGTACCCAGAACAAGGGCTTTTTGAGTTCAAACGAATTTGAGGCGAGTAGTTCCTGACCAACGATTTGCTCCGCAATCATGCCATTGTACATACGGTCTAACGGCATATCCGATAAATATAAGCTCTGGATGTCTGCTTTATAATTGAGTAGGCCGGTATCGAGAAATTGCAGGCGTGGTCGGCGTTTTAAATCCGATTGCAGGGGTAATTGAGTCGCTGTTGTAGGATATCGGAGATAGATGAGCATAGCGCGTTCGAGCATTCGAAGTGCATCACCGGCTTCGCGTGATTTATAATTTGTATTTGCAAATTTCTCGAATGCAATCCGTTTTCCGGTTACAAGCGGTGCGAATTCGATAAATGTGCGCAGAATTTGTTCCTGAGTAATATTTTTCGCGTATTTCGCCACATCATCGACATATGAGATATATAGATTGCGATAGACAGTTGCACAATCGACGATGTTTCGTGCGTCGCAGTATTGGGAAACGGCCTCTGGCATTCCGCCAACCATGGTGTATTCACGGAACAATCTGTATATGGAGGGAAGCGTCCATTCTGGCAAAGGCATTTCGTCCAGGAGGGCTAATATATCCTCTTCTTCCATGGCGTTTAGAAATTCACGAAATGTCATTGGATACAAAAATAGATATTCGATTCTTCCGACAGGAAAACTGACTTTATGAACATCCATCATGATTTCCAACAATGAACCGGCACTGATGACATAGAGTTCGGGCAAATCCTCATAGAAATACCGAAGCATTGCAACAGCCTGCGGCGAATTCTGTATTTCATCCAGAAACAGCAGCGTT
>CAMKRB010000442.1 GCA_946415045.1 uncultured Myxococcales bacterium | reverse complement strand
CTAACCGCGTGCGGCGCGTAGCCGCGAAATAAAGTGCTTACGGCGCAAGCCGTCAGTATAAATAGAAGAATTATTATTCTATACTTTGTATGTCCCCTGGCGTTCGCGGTGCAAGCTTTGACATGCCATAGTCATACACGATAATCCCCGTTATATCATAGCGACTGCCTGCTGCCAGCGACTCAAACAGTTTCTGTTTTCCCATGATGAAGTCGTCGATATAAACCGTGTTTCCATCTGTATCGACTGCAATCGCATAGTTATTTTTCCGTGATTCTGAAAAGGATTGTATCTTCAGTCGCTTTGCAACGACGAGGGTGCTGTCCAGTTTGTTATGGGATACTTTGTCGTTTGAATCCTGCTGGATTTGGGCCGCTGTAACAATGGATGGTTCTATCGGTGTTCCCTCTGAATTGACCTCAACCACATCGGTGATATCTGTCAATTCCACAAAACCATAATACATCGTCAGACTGCCCTTGATTTCGAACTGTTTGCCCTCGATCAGTTCTGCAATGCTGCCGTCTGAATGGGGTCGCGGGTATTTGGAGGTATTGTCATAGATATATAATCCTGCGCCTGATTCTTCTCGATCCTGGATGAAATAGCCGTTGCCTGCAATTGCAGTAATAGTGCCGCGCACTTTGGCCCGTCCGGGTTTGAATGTGCCGTTCGCCAGCGATTTGCGTATTTCCAAAAGAGGTTTCAGAACAAGCGGACATCCGAAACTATCTTCATTGTTGCCATCATCGGGGCATTTGTCGCAATTATCGGCAATCGTATCACCGTCGCGATCATACCTGTCGTCGCATCGATCGCATAAATCCCCAATGTTGTCGCCATCTGTATCTTTTTGATCTGCATTGGCGCTGTTCGGGCAATTGTCGAAGTAATCGTGGATGCCATCACCATCGTGATCGCTTGAATAAGTGACGCACGTATCATCATTCTGACTGCACATGGGAAACGGATCACACGCATCCCCAATGCCATCGTGATCATCATCGCTTTGTTTGTGATTTCCATCCATCGGACGGATAGGATTGAATACATCCGGACAATTGTCGAGAGGGTCTTCGACACCATCGCCGTCGCGATCCGTTTCGGTCTTGCCGGAATAGACAGACGATTGATAGGGCTGCGTGTCTTCGGTGCGCGTTCGCTGCGGAATACAGCTCGGTTCATTGGGCGGAGTATCACAGAAAAACAGCGGATATCCTGCATGCTGGCTCAAGTCGGCCAGTGATTCTATGCCTGCTGCTTTTGTATCTATCTTTTTGTCTTCGCCGCATACATGGATGGTTTCGCCTTCGGGAATCAGATTCGCATCGCCATACAGTCGTTTGCCATTTATCATCACGAGCAGGACGTCCTGATTCCGGGCTTCGATGACCGATCGATAGGGGGAATCGGCGGATGATTTGCGGTAAACTGCAATATCTGCAAGAAAACCCGGAGCCAGACGGCCAATGGACGCCGACACGCCGAGTGCTGCTGCTGTACCAATGGTCGGCATCTGCCAAATCTGATAATCGCTGAAATAGTGGTTGTAATAGCTGCGATTGAGTTCATCGACGCATGCAAGTTCACGCAGCATATTGGCCGATCCCGAGTAAATCCAGTCTGTACCGAGACCTATGGTGATGCCCATGCGATCGTATTCTGTCACCGGAGCTGTATCGCCATATAAAGACAGATTGGTGCGTGGACTCCAGATGAGTTTGACGTTATTCCGCGCCATCCTGTCGATATTATCCGGCGTTACAGCGACGCCATGTACGATGGCAAGGTTGGGCTTGAAGATATCGTATCCGCCATCCGCCGTGCTCAGACAATAGAGCTCGTTGTGGGCTGCAGAATTGACGCCTTCGGCGATGTGTGGACCGTATGGACAGGAATCATCGAATTGTGTGATTGTCTCGTGATACGAATAATCGCATCCCGTGTCGCTGTATGTCGATTTCGTGGCATCCCCGAGTGGAAACGTCTGATAGACCGGCTGGACGCCGTCGATCGCTTCTTCATCCAGATTTCGAATCAGACCGTCGACTTTTCCAGATCCGAATACTGCTGTTGTTCCGCTCATCAAAGCGCGCAGTTCGACGACTTCGTTATGGGTCGTTTTGAGACTTTGAACTGCCGTGTGCCCGTTCAGGCCCAGACGCCAGTCGTGACGATGATTGAATCGTTCAACTCCCCACGATGCCGGAGCTGCATTGGAATATGTCAGGTGTTCATGACCATTCACAAGCCCCGGGCTGATGACCGCATTGCCACAGGAAATCACAGTTTCATCGCCGTTCGTATGATAATCCGTGCCGCATCCGGCATATGTAATCCTGCCCGTGGTGCTGTCGACGGCAACCATGCCGTTTTGATAGGTTTTGTCGAGCGCCAGCACGTCGCCTTGAAGGATGATCGTTGAACCATCGCCATGGATTTCGCAGTGATCTCCTGCTGGCAGATCGCGTGTACATACGACGATTTCAGGGGTGATGTGGCATGCGGCATCGCGGCATACGCCTGTTCGCAAATCGTTATTGTCTGGTGTTGTGGCAGACTTCTGTCCTGCAGCGCATCCGGCCAGAATCGTTGCGGCACATATCAACAGAACCGGGTTCGGGGTTCTATGGTTTTTGGAGGGCTGTTTCGACCCTCGCCATTGCTCTGAACCATTGGAAATCCGAATAATGCGCATCAGACGATCAGATTTCATACCCCACCGCAGCTCTGGTTTGCGAATGATTGCTTCTACCCGAAATCAATTGGATGTGCTCAACCCTCGTGGATATAGCTTTCTGTCAAAGTGATATGCAATAATGGCATACAGCCTGCAGCTTGTGATTCTGAAACCAGAGGTGATCTGGATTTCCGCCATAAGCCATAAGCCATAAGCCATAAGCAGGCTATAACCACGCAGGTTCAATGCAGCCTATTTCTTTATATCTTCGACGATTTCTGCATCGGGGGCATTGCGCTTGATGCTGTCGATGCCGTTCATGCAGCCGCTCTTGGCTTTGTAGCCTTCACCGGTTGCGATGATTTCGCCGTTGCGCGCCTTGAGACGGAAACGGAA
>CAMKRB010000441.1 GCA_946415045.1 uncultured Myxococcales bacterium | reverse complement strand
CGATCGCACGTCTCTACCGGCCGCCCCTACAGCTCGCCCGGCTGCCTATTGCCCTGCGGGCAATACGGCAGCCGTTATGATATGCGCACAATTCTTGACGTATCCGTGCACAAATCGCACAGTTCCCCGATATTCCTTTTGAATATGGGATGCACCATATCGGGTGCGATTTCGCGGGCCGGAACCAACACAAAATTGCGCAGATGCATTCTGGGATGCGGGATTTCGAGATCACTGCCGCCATCTGGCCTGATTACAACATCGCCATAAAGCAGTAAATCGAGATCGAGAGTGCGCGGACTGCAGGAAAGTGCAGGCCGTATGCGGCCCAGCGCTTCTTCGACGCGCAGCAGTTTCTGCATTAAATCGTGCGGATCACACCAGGTCTGCGCGCGCAGCACAGCATTGACGTAATCGGGAACATCTGTATCCGGCTGCACGGCATCGGGCTTGTCGAAATGCGGCTCGGTACGGTAAAGGCTGCTCATCACGCCATTAAAAAGATCAGAGGCGAGCATCAATTTTGCCCGGAAAAAGGTCATTTCCGGGCAACCAAGATTCGCACCGAGCGCAATCAGAATATCAACGGGTTCATGCATTTAGTAGGAATACCTGAACTGACGTATCACAGCCATGTGCTGCATGTTGGCGGCGCTGGAGTCTTTGGCCTGCACCGGTTCGACATCGCCGAGTTCATTCTTGTCGGCATACACGCGGGAATCAAACACATGCCCATTGGAGTAGGTATGACTGCCAATCACAACAGGAACCTCGTATTTGCACCAGTCATAACTGCAAAGCAGCCAGTCGTAAGGTTTTCCGCGGGCAGCATTGGTGCCGTCATTATTTTCCTGATCGACCGGATAAGGCCCGGACGTGTGGAACACCGGTCTGAAGTTGGACTGCGTGGAAGAGCGCGTGTTGGTATTGAAATCGCCGCCCACCATGACGAAGTATTCCTGGCCGTTCTGTTTATCGGCCGCAATCTTTTCCTGGATTCTGTCGACGAGCACTGGCATTTCCCGCGCGTTGTTGTCGGTGCTGAGATGTACGCTCACCACAAGCAATTCCTTTGGTCCCGGCAAATCGACGACAGCCCAGTCCCAGTTGCGGTTGTTGATGACGTTGGATTTCCAGTAACCGCTCGAAAGAATGGGATATCTGGAAATGATGCCGTTTGGAATCTGTCCATTGCCACGATAGAAGCTATACTCCGGACCAAACGTCGTATCGACGAATGCGCGGGCATCGTCCCAATCATCCACTCCAGATTTATACATGTTGAATTCCTGAATCAACACGAGATCCGGCTTCACTGCTTTGAAAATGCGCACGCCCGGTCCATTGCACGGACTTGTAGCTGTGGGTGTTTTGGAACAATAAGCCTGATAATCGCCAGAAGTGATATTTGCCGACATCGCACGGATCGTCACGGTTTCACCCGTCATATGGTCGCGGTCGATTGTCGTCGCTTCGATAGGCTCGATCTCGTAACCGTCGTATCGTGTATCATCGCTCGCCACATCGAATGTAACCTTGTAATCCTGGTCACCGTCTTCGATATAGTCGGCCTTTCCCTTCAATGTCACCGACTGGGGTCTGTCCCAGTTTTGCGGTGTAAACCTGAGTGTTTTCGGGCTCACCGTGGCTTCGGAATTATCCGACACATCGACTGTAATGACGATGTCGTACCTCGGCTCTTCGTCAGGAACGATTGTAAATGTCGCAACAGTGCCACTTTCCTCGACGCTGAGCTGGTCTTCACTCACCGTAAATGATACCGGTGTATCCGGAATTTCGTTATCGATATTAATCGCCGGCACGACCTGCGCAATCTCAAGATCGTTGTACCCATCGTCATAGCTTTGGGGCGCACCAAACAAGATGCTATACGACGTATCGCCATCGAGTTCGTTATCGTCGACGCCATAGACAGTCACAGTTTGTGCACTGTTCCAATTTTCAGGTGTGAACACAAGTGTTGATGGCTCCACTCTGCCTTCGGTCGCATCGCTCGAAAAGACCGGGATCAACACATCGTCATAGGCTTCACCAGTCAATACAACTCTGAACGTCGCACTCCCCCCATTCTCAGTCGTGACCAGTTCACTTGACGAAGAAACGAGGATTCCCGGCGTTCCAATGCGCGGAGTAGGAGGATCTGGTGGATCGGGGGGATCTGGCGGATCGGGTGGATCGGGTGGATCGGGTGGATCTGGCGGCAGTGGATCAAGTTTGTTCTCATCTTCGATGCAACGGATAACCAAATCTTGTTGATAATTGTGATACAAAAGATCGGAACTGCTTGCAGTCACCGTAATGAAATTCAGCGAATCGCCGGAATACGTGCTGTTATCGATGCATTCAACTTCGAACACGCATGAAGTCCAATCCTGCGGCGTAATAGTCACAGATTGATTGACCACACGCACGACATCCGGTGCAGAACTCTCGAAAGACAGCACAATATCGGCACTTGGCTGCTGTGAAAATGACATGAAAAAGAAGTCCGAATGGCCTTCTTTGATGTCGGCAGAATCTGGCGAGAGATCGACAATAACCCCCGCCTTATCGGAATCGTCGTGACATCCGGCTATCATGGATGTCAGAACCAGTGCTAACCAAAGCTTTTTTGACATTTGGAACTCCTGTGCGTTGGGTTATTTCGCCTGCTGTCTCCAGCCGGAAGTTTCATAGTCAATGTTGCGCATAAAGGCCACACTATATTTTCAAAAAGTTACTTTTTTTGTAAAAATATATCTACAAAGTGTGTGCATATGTAGGTGCATTGGCTAATATTGCACATCTATACGTACAGCCACTCGCATATATTTCGAGTGTAATTAATGAACTATATATTTAGTGAAGAGTGAGGAGTGAAGAGTGAAGAGTGTGGAGTGTGGAGTGTGGAGTGTGGAGTGAACATTAGAATCAGGCGCGCCACGAAGTGGCGCATACCACCAGCACGCTGAAGGCGTGCCATGATACAGCCCGGGGTGAGCGAAGCGTAACCCCGGGAAAGAAATCAGGCGCGCCACGGAGGGGCGGGGACCACCAGCACGCCGCAGGGGTGCCAGG
>CAMKRB010000440.1 GCA_946415045.1 uncultured Myxococcales bacterium | reverse complement strand
CATTCTCCGTTTTGCAATAGCTGTCACCATCATTGCATGGTGCGCATTTTGATTCGTCTTCTGAACACATGGCGCCATTGGGACAATTTTCATTCCGAATATGTTTGCCGTCTTCACAGAAGTCTATACGACTTATACCATTGTTTTCTCTGCATTCAGATTCGATTGTTCCCGAAACACAGACGCCACACGATGTACACACCCCATTATAGCAACTACACGAATTGCCGTCTTTACATGCTTCGCTCACGAGTTCGCCATCAACGCAGTGCGTCCACGTCCCGTGGTGTTCTGCATCATTAACGCATACGCTCTTGTGGTCGTAATCGCCAATGTTGCACTCCCCGCATGCGGTTTTATCGGGATTGCACGATGTGTCATCGTCGCAGTCTTTGAATGAGTAGCCATTGTTTTCTTTGGTGATGATGCGTCCGGTTTTGCCGTATTCGCGTTGTACGCAGATTTGAGCTGTGGTGAATGCACACATCTTGTTGTCGCTCGTACACTGCGCTGTCGGACACTGATAATCATGAGAACTCGACCAACTGCCGTCGACGCAGAAATAGACAAATGCATGCTCGCCACCCCAATTATCTATCTCACACTTCGTGTCACCGTTCAGACAATCGCCACAGGCATTTCCCTTGCACGGTACATCATCGGCACAGCGCGTTGGTTTCTTATACTGTCCGTCTTCACAGGTTGATATATAACCAACCTGTTTACCGTTCTCGTCGTGGTTTTCGCAGCGCTTTGATTCATTCTGGCATTCGCCGCATTCCTTTGTTGCGGTCACACACGAAACTATACTGCATGAATAGGTAACCGGCTCGGCTTCGGATGGGCAGCTGAGCTTAACGTATGAGACATCGCCCACAGGAAACGTTGGTGTGGTGACACATTCCGTCTCCTCACAGATCTCACAGCTCGTGGCGCTGGCGCATTTGCGGTTGTATTTGCACTTGCTCTCAACCCATTCGCTATTTTCGCAGACTTTTATAAGGCCCACTTCAATACCTTTGTCGTCTGTGACGTTCTCACATTTGACCTCGCCACTTTTGCATGTGCCGCATTCCTTATCGTTTTTGCACGATGCATTCGGACACTCTGTACGCGTGCGCTTTTCTTCGGTACATGTTGCGAGAATTCCTATGCCATCCTCATTATCCTCGCATCTGGTTTCCGTCACGCCTTTGCAAATCTCGGTGTCGGCGAGTTTGCCGCATCGCGTGCCGTTACACACGCCCGATGCACAGTCCTGTTCTTTCTTCCATACGCCATTGTTGTCACATACCATTCCGACGCCCATTTCGCTGAACAGACTGTCGCCATAATTGCATTTATGGGAGCCAGGTGCACATGCATCATTCGGCAGTTTGCACGATTTCGGGGTCGTGCATGCACCATCGCATTCGGTCGATTTGATGATCCCATCCGGATGGCAATACTCGTACACACTCACACCGTCCATCTCGGCGCATTTGCGGTATTGCTCCTCGACGCTGTAATCGCATGGCTTGTTCTCGTCAATCGCCGGTGCGTTTGGGGTCGAGTTGCCCGAATCGTCATTGCATCCAAATGCCAGCATGGCGATCATCAGGACTGAAATTTTAACGAATTGTTTCTTCATAAAAGACCTCCAAAAAACGTGGTAAATCAAAAAAAGCTTAACCATTATAGCAGAAAGTTTTTGGAGGTTCTAGTATTTGGGGTCCATTTTCAGGATCACAGCAACAGCTCAGCATTCTATAAGCCACAAGCTATTATCCTGTACATTCCGACATCGGGTGTGAAAGCTAAATCCCTTCTGGTCAAACATAGCCTATGGCTTTGTGTGTGTAAATATATATTCAGGGGATGGCGCATCCATGATCTCCATCCTCATCGTCAGTCTTCCGTCGGCATATTCAATCGGCATGAACAGTCCACCAAATATATATCTTTCATTGGATTGACTGATGAGATGGTATATCTTATTATTTTTTTCGTAAAAGCTGCGTGTGATCACATGGAATGTATCCTTGCTTCCATCATATTCAATATCATTCCCGCGAATGGTGAGCTTATGACCATGCTGATCCTGCCACTCACCCTCCAGCTCCGGGATGACCTCTTTGTCCAATACAAATCGCCCCAAATACTCCGGTCTGTGCAGAATATATTCAAATTTGTTGTCCATAAAACCGGAATGAATCGACAGTAAAATCGACGAATCATCCAGATAATACAATCCGAATATATCGTCCTGAATATTGCCGCTGTCCAGCTCATAACGGTCCAGTTCGATATGTGCAGGCTGATTCACAGATAGATGGATTCTGGAGGTAAGTATGACTGCCGAACCGGACTTTATAGAAATATCCTTGTCTTTAATCGTCACGGAATAATTGCAGTTATCTCTGCCTTCCCATTTGCCCTGGATGGATTTTAATACAGTTCTGACATCGTTGGGGCTATTATCATTATAAACCAGATTTGGCTTTGGCTTGATATCTTCCAATGATTTGAGCGCATCATCCGTCAGTCCCCGGCTCAGCACGAGTTCGTCTTCGAGATCGCCATCCTTGTCTGCAGGCTTAATCGATAATGTAATCCTGTCATTGACATAATACATGCTCGAAATCTGATATACAGTGCTGTATCCCCTCCCTTTGGACGCATTAAATATCGGAATTTGGGGGATGATTTGGATCGGCATTCCCGCTTTGATATCAAATTCAGTTTGGCTGGGTTCATTGTCACTATACCATAGTGTCATCATGGTACCGTCAATTCTCAAAGAATAGTTGAATCCATTTTCCTTCGAAGACCACTCGCCCTGCAAGGCTTTGAGTATATCATCCTTTGTAGCGGTGATGGTTTCTGCAAAACTGAAATTGTCCATTTCTTCTTCTCCAAAAGCTTGTTCTGTCTGTGATTCGACGGCTTCGTTAATAGGATGTTCAGTTGCCGGTTTATTGCACGATATACAGCTGAGTGCACAACCAATAACAATGGAGATCATTAAAGCCCGCATGGATATTCCTCATGAACAGATGGTTGCTGTCCCAAATGCTGCACGTACTCAATGCACATGCATTCAT
>CAMKRB010000439.1 GCA_946415045.1 uncultured Myxococcales bacterium | reverse complement strand
AAGTGAGTAGGAACTGGCTGCTGTCTCGATCACAAATGTATCGGGGCGGCTGGGACACAACAGAAAATGCTGGGGTTCCGGGGACGCGTCCAGTGGATGGATGATAGGCCTGAGATCGTTTGTATAGGTCGCATTGTCGTCGATCTTGTCGCAATTCGCCGTGTTCTTTATGTGAAACTGCAATCTGGCCTCGCCAAGATGCGACGGATAAATGTGTATATAATAGGCACCCGTCTTCTCCGCTGTGAATCCGGGCAGATTGAGACGCAGCGTCTGATAATTGTCCGGCACCGGAATGGAGTCGGGCAGTGGCTGCACAAAGGATGTGACTGGAGATGGCAATGAAGCGGCATCTTCCGTCGGCTCATAGATATCGATATGGAATTGCGCGTAGGGCAGACTGGCTGAATCATCCAGCGTCAGGGTGCGCTCCAGACGATTCATTTCGACATGACCGCTGAACGATTCGTGCGCTCTGAGATGAGTTTTGAACCACAAACCCGACGGACAAAGAACATACGATGAATCTGGCTCTTCACTCGGGACTGCAATATCAATGGCTGTTTCGGCAGAATGATGTGAATCTCCCTGATCTTCGGGAATAAAGTAATCGCATGCCGGTTCCAGGTCGTACAGCATCCGGCTGATTTGATCCCTTGTATCCATGCCGTTGTAATAGGCCTGATACATATGTTCCAGACTTTCGATCGACTGCTGGATCGATGGCTTCTGGGGACTTGCGGGGCAGCGCATCGCAATGGAGAGCGCCTGATGGAGGTGGGCGACAAACTGATTATCCTGCACCGGCTGCGTGAAGTCCAGCGCACTGCTGATTTCCGGCGTTGGCTGATTCTGTGTATGGGATGACAACAACGTTTCCAGACGATGACGGGCCGATTCACAGTTACCAGTCTGAATCTCGAGGATGGCTGTGTTGTATTCAATTGCATCCCGCGAGTCGGATTTGGCGAGCTTCTGCGCTTTGTGCAGAATACCGGCGGCTTTCCTGAACTGCTTTTGATCGATGGCTTGCTGGATGTCTGATTGCAGCGTTTGCTGAGGGGTAAACCACGAATCTTCGCATCCGCAAATGCATAGCGCCAGACACATCAGACGTGGGAATATTCTGTGATTCATATCGTTTCCCCCTGTGTGACGGATGGCTTTGCCGGTGTTTCAGACGGTTCCCCGCTATTCGGAGATGACGGACGCTGACGCCGCTTTTTGATTAGGGCAATCATCAGCGGATGGCACAAAAACATGCATAGCAAAAGGTATGCTGGGTGCAGAAAGTATGGATACAGCGGTATCCTGTATGACGAGGTCATCATTGCATGCCCGGGATTCACGTCGATCCTCGCCCCGTCCCACTTGGCGATGAGCGAATCTGCCGCATGCTCTGGAACTGTGAATTCGGTATAAATACCCCCCGTTTGTTCTGCGATATGGGTGAGCGTTTCCTTTTGCAGTTTCGAGACAACGGGCTGGGATTCATAGGTCAAATCATTGCCCTGATCGTCTTTGATCCTGGATCCCTGCTGAGTGCCGAACGCAATGACGTCGATGTGGATGCGCCGGGATTGATAGACAGCAAGCGTCGCATCCAGATCTCCGGTATGTGTTTCACCATCCGTAATCAGCACAACTCGCCTGAGATCCAGACCAGACTCAAGATAGAACATGTCATCGTTCGCATCAAAAGTATGCAATGCTGCACGCAATGCCTTGTTCAGGTCTGTTCCGTGTCCCGGCATGATGGCGGGATCGGCCTGCGCCAGAAATGTTCCAAGCGACTCGACATCATAGGTTTGAGGTGACTGAACAACCGTGGTGTCTGTAAAAAAGATCAGACCAATTTCGTCACCGCTGCTCTTTCGAAGCAGCGAAATCGCTTCGTCTTTGGCCGCACTCAGTCTCGATGGCTTGATATCTGTGGCGTTCATCGAACGCGACAGATCAAAAAGAATCGTCGAATGCACGGGAATGCGGCGCAGATGCGTGTTCCGTTCGGGACCTTCGGGACCCATCATGGCCAGAATCAGCATGCACAGCATCAATACAAAGATTAACGGGCGCGCGGAATGAAAACGAATGCCGGAGTTCCCTCGCAGAAGCGTGAGATTGTTCACAATCTGCTGTGAAACATAGCCATAGCGGCGTATCAGGTATTCTTCATAAAAATAAACGCCCAGCACCAGAATCATGTCAAAGACCATCATCAGCGCAAACGTGAGCAGCGGAATGGTCTTGATGATAAGGATTGTGACGACAGTTGAAATCACAAATGCTGCGATCTCTGCACAAATACTGTGGATAATGAAAGGCCTGAGCGGTGGCAGCGCTTCTTTGGACAGGGTGGATTCGATTTCGTATGTCCTCAGATATTTCCATACCTGCCGACGCACATATAGCAGCATCCCGGCCATAACCGGTATCAGCAGATAGATAAATGCTGGATGGCTCCATTCCTGAATCAGATTCATATCGATTGCTCACGGATATTGCCGGACCAGCGGCATGTAAATGAGGTATGAAAGCAGCAGGAATATAAAACCAAGCGCTGCAAAATTCAGTGTTAAATCGGTTTGTCGCTGTTGCCTGGATTCGGAAGAAACCGAGGGTTCGAGGCGTTCGATGATATCGTTGAGCCGGTTGCGGAACGAAAGAAAATCGGAAGCCCGGTAAGCCTGGCCGCCGGTCTGTGATGCAATCGTTTCGAGCAGCTCGTAATTCACAGGGAACTGAGCTCTGTGGAACGACACATAACCATCCGGATTTCGTTCCTTCAGCACCGCCCAGTCGCTTTCCCCGATAAGAATTGGAAAAACGCTCACGTTGTGCGCATTTGCACCGGCAATCGCCTGCTCAATGCCGATTCTGCCGCCTTTGCGGTCGCCGTCGGTGACCAGAATGATGCTGCGCGTTTTTGCTGTCGAATGCCGTAAACTCGCAACCGCCCTCAAAATACCATCGCCAATGGCAGACTGCGTCGCATCGATATCATCGATGCGGCGTTTTGTAATGTGCTCCTGAAGCAAATCGTAATTCGTTGTCATAGGCACATCGATGAATGCCGATTGCCCAAAAAGTGCGACTCCGATTCGGTCACATCTGGCCATCAC
>CAMKRB010000438.1 GCA_946415045.1 uncultured Myxococcales bacterium | reverse complement strand
GGAGTTCAGACGTGTGCTCTTCACACAGAACGATCGACAGATGCGTTGACCAATGCTTGCCCACGCAAATGCCGATGTTGCAGATTACACATGCCAGAAATCCTGCATAACACAGCATCGCTGCACATACGTGATACGGCAGAATCGATGCGGATATCGCAATACTGCATAATAATCCCGCTATTCCTGCGCCCAATACAATCAGTCCTGCTTTCATATTTCACCAAAGTCCGTTGTGTTCCTTTCTCTTCGCATTTGTCGATGCTTTCATGTTTGCATATATCATTTTTACCTGCATCCACAACAGATTCCGTGACTGTCCTGATTCATATTGACACCGTCTGATAATCCGTTAGATATGCACGCTCACCTGTGGGTTGTGGTCTTACAGGTGGATGCTTATTCATGAGGTCATTATGATAGTTTCAGAACGCCCGGATCTCTCAACGCGTCAGGCAAGTGTTGGCGAAGTATTCCGAATGGCGTTACCAATTATATTATCGATGCTTTCGATGTCGCTGCTTGGGCTGGTCGATACCTACTTTATGGGGTGGATTGGTCCGAATGCGCAAGCTGCCGTTGGTCTTGGCGGCCCCTCTATCTTTAGCATCTTTTCGCTGTGCTTTGGCCTGATTTCCGGACTCACGACATTCGTCTCCCAGTATTACGGTGCCAAAAAATACAATGCTTGTGGCGATATTCTCTGGCACACCATATTTCTTTCGTTCATCACAGGTTTGCTTTCTCTGCTGCTGCTTGTGCCGCTTTGGGATTTGCTCGGGTTTATCGGCATCAACCCGGCCTTTATCCACGAGACTTACGACTATGTTCGCATTCGTCTCATGGCCGCGCCCTATCTCTTTGTTTCCTACGCATTGCTTTCCTATCTGCGCGGTCTTGGCGATATGAAAACGCCCGCCATCGTCTCGGCGATCACGGTCTCCATAAACGTACCGCTCACCTATGTGTTTACATTTGGCCTTTGGAATATACCGGCATATGGTGTCGCTGGCGCAGCCATTGGTACAGTCATTGCCCAGGGCTTTGAGCTGTGCATGTATGCATTTGTGGTTTTTGGACAAAAGAATCATCGCCTGTGTCAGACGCGTCGAATCACCAAGCCATTGCTGTCTACTTATCGTGGCTTTCTCAAAGTTAGCCTTCCGGTCGGTTTGAGCTGGGCGCTCGAACACAATGGCTGGCTTGTGTTTGGGGCTTATATCGGCCGCCTTTCGAAGGAAGAAGCCGCAGCCAACGCCATTATCCAGGTCTTTATGAACATCGCATTCATGCCCGGATTGGCGATCTCGATCGCTGCAACGACGCTGGTTGGCCAGTATGTTGGCGCGAAAAACACGCAGTCTGCCGAGAAAACTGCATACTACAGCATGTTTATGGCCATGGGCTGTCTGGTGTCGCTCGGATTGATTTTTTGTGTATTCCGTTATTTGTTGGCTTCGTTCTTTTCGGGCGATGCAAACGTTATCGAAATCACAGCGAATTTGTTCTGCATTGGGGCAATATATCAGGTCTTTGATGCAATGGGGGCGACGACCGCCGGTGCATTGCGAGGTGCCGGTGATACGCGTTTTCCAATGGTCATTCAGATCGTCTCGATATGGCTGGTGATGATTCCGCTCGTCTTTTATCTTGGACGGATGTGGGGCGTGTACGGTGCCTGGATTGCGTGCGCTGTTGCCATCGCGGTGATGGGCATCTGCTATTATCTGCGCTTTAGAACCGGCAAATGGAAACAGATGCGGCTCAAGGCATAGGAATAAAGGCCAATCCCGGAACCGGTATTTCGCCGACCAACAATCCGTGTGAACCGCCGCGCATAAAAATAAAGCTATGTTTAACCAGTGTGGATATAGCGTTACCCCGATACGTGTGAGATACTGGCAAAGAGCGCCGGGCATCGAACGTCGAGTTGGCCAATGAACACTCGTGGCTCATTGCGCATCGCTCGTGGCCGCAAAGCAGATAACCTTACTTTTTCATATCCACGCTCGTTAAATAGAGCCTAAAAAAAAAGCGTCCGCGACGCGGACGCTTTTTTGTGAAACTATTTCATCACACTTACTGCTGCATTTTTTTGACGAGCGCTTCGACCCGGGTATCTACCCAGTTCTGGAGCTGCGGTTTAACTTCGGCCTGAATGAGTTTTTTGAGGTAGCTGTTGACGATGGCGGGCAACATGCTCTTGACGGCCGCGATAACTTCGGCTCTGAGCAATGCCGGATCGATGCTTGCTGCCCCAGCTTCCGGCTGAAGTGCCGGTGAAATCGAAGGTACAGGCGTCTTTGGCGTTTCGTGCTCGGCTGGGGCCGGGGTCGCTGCCATATCAGCCGGGGATGCCATACGGGGCTGTGAATCCTGGCTCACGCCGGGGAAATTGAAGCGGCGGGGTGCAGATTTCAGACCGCTGTTGGAGGTCGCTGCTGCATGAATACCGCTGCCCATACCGGCTGCCGGGTGAATTCCGCTTGAACCGGTGGATGCATGGAGACCGCTGTTGCTGGAGACGGCATGAAGACCGCTGGAACTGGTCGCGGAATGTAAACCGCTCAGAGACGACACTGCACTCTTGGAAATATTGATAACTGGCGCAGAATCGACGGTCAGCTGGGGGGCCTCCGGGGCTTCGGCTGAAGCGTTTGACGACTCTTTGAACGCTTTTGACGCTGCATCGACTGCATCAAAAAACGCCGTCGTTTTGAACGGTTTTTTGACGATTGCCAGCGCACCGCTGGATTTGGCTTTCGCCTCGTCAAATGGCGCATAACTACCACTGAGCATGACGACAGCAGCTTTGTCCTTGATCGAAGATACAAATTCATACGCATCTTCATCGGGCATTGTGTAGTCAACAAAAACGACATCCGGGGATTCGTTCTGGATAACCTGACGTGCTGCTGCTGCAGAATCAGCTGTTAAAACGGTGTCCTCCAGACCCTTGTAAATCATTTCGCATAGTGTCCGGATTGTTTTGCTGTCATCTACAACGAGAACCTTTTTCATCTTTGAAACCTTATATGTTCTGGGCCTGTTCTGGCGTCTCACATGCACTTTGTGCCTGTCGGTGCAAAGCACACTACTAGGCCGGTTTTTTTACCACCAAATCAATGATACAGTCAAGTTCCTTTGTGTTCACTGTAACA
>CAMKRB010000437.1 GCA_946415045.1 uncultured Myxococcales bacterium | reverse complement strand
AAGAGTGAAGAGTGAAGAGTGAAGAGTGAAGAGTGAAGAGTGAAGAGTGAAGAGTTTTTGAAGTATACAATGATTGTATAAAATATAAATATTGTGGGTGTGTGGTTGTGTGTGGTTGTGTGTGTGATTTGCGGCTTATTTGCTTGAGATTTTGCGTATTTGATTGCCGGATAAATAAATAAAATGATACAGTATCTCGTTCCCGACGGAGTGTTGGGAGGCGGTTTTTTTGCACGTTGTGTGTCTGATAACTATTTCCATGAGGAACGGTATGAACAGGAAAATGTCGATGTTGATGGTATGTATTGCCATCAGCAGTCTTATGTCGTGTAACGAGGCGGTGAAGTGGCAGGACGAGTGTTCGAATGGGGAGCGCGCGTGCATCAACAACCGTGTGATGGTATGCCAGGAAGGCGAGTTTGTGATGGAGAGCGAGTGCACCGGTGATCTGGTGTGTGATCCAGATAAGTTCGAGTGTGTGTCGCCGGGGGTACATGATTGTGACGTTGCCAATGCGAAGAAATGCGATGGCAAAAACGTGATGATTTGTGAAGGCGGTCGGTGGACGATTTCCGAGTCGTGTGAGATTTCGTGTAATGACACGACAAATTCATGCGATAAGCCGTCGGGCGATTGCGAGAATGGCGCGACACGGTGCGGGACGGATAGTACAAAGATAGAGAAATGCAGCGGTGGTGCCTGGGTTCCCGAAGATTGTACGGTTGGTACATGCATCACAGTGGGTAATGGCGCGGTATGTGCCGAATGTGAGGATTCGGCGACGCGTTGCGTGGTGGAAGACGGCGTGAGCAAGCTGTCGGCGTGTGCAGACCATGTTTGGGGTGCAGCGCAGGCATGTGAGGCTATCGATCCCGAAAAGGCGGTTTGCGATGCGAATCCCGGGACGTCGTGTGTGAATGTCAAGACTTTGCTCACGTGTCCGGCGGAAGGCAATGTGGCGTGCCAGACGATTTATGGCAAGGAGTATGTGGTAACTTGCCAGGATGGCGCGGTTTCGTCTGCGGAAGTATGCGTGGACGACAAGGTCTGTGATGTGCCGAGCAATGGGTGCACGGAACGCGATATTTGTGGCAACGGGACGGTCGGAGCCGGTGAGGATTGTGAAGAAGGCGTATCGTTCGATGCGACGTGTGCGGATTTGACGAATGATGCGAATGCGACGGGCAGCGTATCGTGCGTGAACTGCAAGTATGATTTGTCGGGGTGTGCGTACTGTGGGGATGGCGTTGTCAATAATTCTGAGCAGTGCGATGGCAAGATTGCCGAAGGCATGACCTGCACGACGGCGATGAACGATGGCAAGGTTTATACGGGCGATTTGTCGTGCAGCGATGAATGCACAGTGGATACAACGGCGTGTACTGTGGTACCCAATGCCTGTGTCGATTTTAATGAAACCGTGATTGCCGATGGAGAGAATGGCTGCATTTCCGAGACCGAGTATGGTGCATGCAGCGATGGCGAGATGGCAACGGAGGGAACCGCATGCACAACCGATAAGGCGAATGCATCGGCTGTTTGTGTCAACAAGGGCGAATGCGCGGTTGTTTGTAATCCCGGTTATGAGGAATCCGACAATGCATGTGCAGGCGAGGTTCTGGGCTGCAATTTCCAGTGGATCGCCGCAGGTGACGGTGCATATGGTAATGTTGCTCTGAATGGCAAGTCCAAAGACGATTATAACGGCCGTGTGGTTTGTATCGATCAGACAGACGCTACCAATATTGTGACGCTTGATGCAGTATTCAACAAGCTAGTCGATGACGTGAACGCCGAGTTTGGAGTGGTGGATTTGTCATCGATAGGTGCGGGCAAATACAACTGTACATTTGAATTCAAGCGTGCATCGAGCGAATCGTGGTTTGCATGTCAGGGCGTGGATTATACGGAACACTGGGCTGATCCTGTTCTGATTTCGAATGACGATTATTCGTCGCTGCCTGAAAGCGGGTGGTATCGCGAATATCAGGTGAAGCTTTGTACGCCGAATGAGCGCGTATGTGATGGCGATGGCTTAAGACTTTGCAGCGCAGACGGCATGAATCTGGGTGAAGTTGAAGCCTGCCCGACAGATGCGAATGGTACCGTGACATGTACAGATGGCGTGTGCGGCATTCAGTGTAATGATAACTATACAAAAGTGGGCGGCGTTTGCACGCTGATGATTTGTGAGCCGGACGAAAAGAAATGTGAAGATAACAATGTGATGGTCTGCAACAGCACGCGCACGGGATTTGAACTTCTGCAGGAGTGCAGAACAGACGATGAACATGCGACGATCGTGTGCGAAGAGAATGCCTGCAAGCTTTCGTGCGAAGATAGTAATTATACCGAAGTCGATGGTCACTGTCTGGAGATCATCTGTGAAGCGAATGAGAAGAAGTGCGACAATAACAATGTGATGGTTTGCAACAGCACGCATACGGGATTTGATGTTTTTGATGAATGCACGACTGACGATGAAAATGCGACAGCGACCTGCGAGAATAACGAATGCAAGGTTGAGTGTAATGGTGGATATATCGATGTAAACGGTGTCTGTACACTTATTGTTTGCGAGCCTGGCCAGAAATCGTGTGATGGTGCAAATATTATGATTTGCAACACGACGGGAACGGGGCTTGTGGTAGATGCGACCTGTGAAGCAACAGATGTAACCAGGGTTGCATATTGCGAGGCCAATGCATGTAAAGAGCGTTGTAAAGATGATTTTGTAGAAGTGGATGGTACATGTCTGGAAGTTATTTGTGAGCCGGGAACGAAGAAATGCTCTGACGACGGCATCAATGTATTGACTTGCAATACAACCGGTACAGCTTATGATACAGAGAATTGTACAACAGATGTTGATAATGCATCTGCTGTTTGCACCGAAGACTTTAATTGCAGTTTTAAGTGCAAGTCGGGATACTCGCTGGTTGATGGTGCATGTGCTGAGCAAACATGTACAGAAGGTGAGAAGATTTGTAATGATACAAATGACGGTCTGATGGTATGCAAGGCGGATCTGACGGGATTTGAAGCGGGAGACCCCTGTGTGCCGCCAGAAAATGCGAAAGCGACCTGTGCGGATGGCGTTTGTGATTTTGCCTGCGATGACGGCTTTATGAAGAATGGAGAGGGCTGTGATCGCGAGATTCTGGCATGCAATTTCCAGTGGATTGCAG
>CAMKRB010000436.1 GCA_946415045.1 uncultured Myxococcales bacterium | reverse complement strand
AAACGCTCGTGCAGCACGTCGCTGTAATCATGAAACTGGTTCTGTTTCCATGTGATATAATCGCTTGCGGTCATGGATTTCTGAGCCTTTCCCTGCCCGATATCTTCATATTCTTCAAACTGATGCAGCTGTTCAAGTATCTTTTCGATTGCGCGGATATAATCATCATTGTTGCGGTAACCCGGAATACGGTTGATGGGAATCGCATCGATTATTGGTTCTTCAAATGTTTTTACAGCGTTTGCACTGTCATCATATTTATGAATTGGCAGCAGCCAGTCGTGTGCAAAATTCGCTCCATCTATCTTTGTTCTGAAGCATAATTCGCGGTGAATGGATTCATCACTGAACCCGGATTTTGGATAGATGCGAACTGTTCGTTTTAAAAAGTCGAACTTCCGGAATCTGCAGTTTCCGGGCATCCACATCACATTGTCTGAATCGGTCAGATCAGGCGTTACAAACGCAGGCTTGAGTGACTTCTCAAATACAAATGCGTTGCTCAGAATTGTGGTAATCACCGGCTGAATGTATCTTTTGATCCGGTCGGGTGAATAGCGATACAAATTGCTCAGAAACTGTCGCCCCGTCTTGCAAAATTGCTTTGATACATAGACGCTGAACACCGGATGACAATACCATTGTATGGTTTTACTATCGTCGATATCATCGCCATAAAACTCACGGTCGATTCGAATGATGCTGTCGATTGTATGCTGCAGTTCCGCATCGTAGTTTTCGCGTTTTTGTAGTTCAGCAATTTTCATCGTTTTGGTCTCTTTGTTTTGGCGCGTGCTATCGGGCCGGGGCCCGATACGCACTGCGTCCGGGCTATTGCTGCGCAATACGCCCGGATGATTTATCCTTGATACAAAAAAAGCACCTGCAGTCATGCAGATGCTTTAGAACAACGCATAATGGTGTTCTGATTATTCGCCTTCGGTAATGGCACCGGCGGGGCAGTTGTCGATGCATGCGAGGCATTCAACACAGGCATCTGTATCGACTACGGCATGTCCATCATCATCCACCTTGATTGCACCAGCGGGGCAATCGGCTTCACATGAACCACAACCAACACATGTATCAACATCAACAACAGGCTTTCCCATTTCCCTTCTCCTAAATGGTTTGATTTCTTCCTCACAGTGCCATCGTGACACTGCACAGGCAAACGTTATCATCTGTGATGCGCATTTTCAACTGTTTTTTTCTACAACGACAAATGCCTAAGCGAACGATACATCTCATTATCATCCAGCACATGAACCGATTGTATCGTTTTATACTTTTCGATAAGCGGCTTGAATGTTCTCTCAATAAAATTCTCTCCCGCTGTTTTCATAAAAATGGTGATCTCTATCGTTTTTTTGTCGCTTGAAATGATGGCTTCCCGCAGTGTTTGCGGAACAGATTTGTCGTCACATACCGGAACTGTGACAAGACTGGGATCGTCCGGCGATTCCTTGGTCACATCCCTGGCTCCGGGAATACTGTTCAGGTCTATCACGTCTTTGGGATGATGGAATATAAATGTATAGGTGCGGGCGCTGAGTATGTCGGGAATATGCGCCATTTTTTGATTGAGTATCGGCCTGAGTTCGTGCGCCTGGAGCAGTTCATAAATATGATAGGCCGCGATTTTACAAAATGCACGGTGCGATGTGCCCGGAAATCGGTCACAAAATGCGATATACTGTTTCTGATAGACCGATAAAATGTTGTCGATGGATTCCGGCGCAATGGTATCCCACGGCTCGACGACCGATAGCGCAAACGATTGCGGCAATAAACCCAGCGGCAATACTCTTGCAAACAGGATATCCCCTTTGCGGGGACCGCCAAACAGCGAGATATACGCGTTGACCTTGCCGGGGTTCGTCAGACTTTGAAGCTGCGCCAGGCCCAGACCCGCCTGTTCAACCCGGTAAATGTCGAAGTGCGAGCATTTCAGCCAGGGAATCCCTTTGTATTTGTTCGTGTCGAGATTGAATGCCGACTGGATTTCATTCTGCTTGTCGCCGATAAAAAATGGGTAATCGTGCGTGAGAATGTTGTAGAAAAATTCCAGATCCATCCGGTTGGCATTGGAGTAAGCCCCCTGCTGAAATGCATAGTTGCGCAGCTGGGCGTATGTCTGGGACATGGCCGGAGTCTGGAACAGGCTGCGCACCATCTGCTTGATGTTTTCGTAATGCAGCTTCGACAGATTCCCACTCGGAAATGTATCCGTCCAGTGGGAATCCAGTGGATAGTGGCTTAGACCGGTGCACGGCCAGGGGGTGAAATCCTTGGTCATTTTGAAATCACTGCAGGATGTGATGAATGGCGTATTTTGAGACGTAGTTGGCGTCTTCGCCGAGCTCTTCTTCGATGCGGATGAGCTGGTTGAATTTGGCGATATGCTCAGATCTGGACAATCCGCCGGCTTTCAGCATGCTGCTGTTGGTGGCGACACACAGATCGGCAATCAGGGTGTCCTCGGTCTCACCCGATCGATGGCTGAGAATCGTCGTAAAGCCGTTTCGCTGCGCCAGACGAATGGCATCGAGCGTTTCGGTGAGCGTTCCGATTTGGTTGGGCTTGATGACGATGCCATTGGCCGCATTCAGTTCAATACCGCGTTTGAGAAGCTTGGCATTGGTCACAAACAGATCGTCGCCAATCACGTTAATATCGTTGTGCTTTGTGGTAAATTCCTTCCACGCATCCCAGTCGTTCTGGTCGAATGCATCTTCGATCGCGAGAATGGGGTAGTCCTTGAGCGTTTGCTCATAGTAACTGGCCAGATCCGCGCTGTTCAGATTCATGTTTTCGCCACGGAGTTCGTATATTTTATCGTTCGGGCAATAGAACTCGCTGGCTGCACAGTCCAGTGCAATATAGAAATCTTCGCCTGGTTTGTAGCCGGCTTTCTGAATCGCGAACATGATCAGATCGAGGGCTTCGCGGGCGTGTGCGATTTGTGGTGCAAAGCCGCCCTCATCGACGATGGCGGTCGACAGACCCTTGTCGTGAAGAATGACGCGCATCGCATGGAAGACTTCGCTGGATGCGCGAATGGCTTCGGCAAATGTGGGCAGACCCACCGGCGCAATCGAAAACTCCTGGATATCGAGATCGTTGTCGACGTGTGTGCCGCCGTTGATGATATTGCAAAGCGGGACCGGCAGACTGTTGGCCTGAACGCC
>CAMKRB010000435.1 GCA_946415045.1 uncultured Myxococcales bacterium | reverse complement strand
CCGTCAGGATGAGATTCAGACCGAGGTGCATATCAAACAGTTTATGGATGATCTCACATCCGGTCGCGACATGCGGGAATGCATTGACGTGCTGGGGCAGAATGTGCGCGACAAAGGCCAGTGTCTGGCGCGTATCGTAGATGCGGCAAAATCGGCGCAGTTTCCGCACAATATGCGATTGTATCTTGCTGCATCAAAGTTTTGTCAGAGGTATCCCGGGCTTCCGGGATCATCGACGCCGCAATCCTTCGAAGATGATGCCTACGCCTGCATCAAGCAATGCGTGACGGAAGAAACGTATGCGAGATTTGGGATTCGTCCGGAAGATGCAGGCAATGGTGCGGCTGGATTTTTCGCAACGCAGATACTAAAGCCGCTTGGTGCGGATATCTCGGGCAGTGTTTTCCTGGAACCGGATGGGCATTTTCCGAATCATGTGCCGAATCCCGAGGATGAAACGGCGATGGCGGCAGCAAAGCAGGCGACTTTGGATGCAAAAGCGGATTTGGGCGTGATATTTGATTGTGATGGCGATCGCGGGGCTGTCGTGTTCCGCGATGGTACAGAGGTCAACCGCAATACCCTGATTGCGTTGTTGTCTGCGATTGTTGCGGAGACATCGCCGCATTCTACCATTGTAACCGATTCTGTAACTTCCGATGAGCTGGCCGTTTATATAGAACAAAAGCTCGGCATGAAGCATTTGCGATATAAACGCGGTTATAAAAATGTGATCGATAAAGCCATTGAACTGAATCAAAACGGTGAGATTGCTGAACTTGCAATTGAAACATCGGGACATGGGGCGTTTAAAGAAAACTATTTTTCAGATGACGGTGCCTATGTCGCGACAAAAATTATATGCAAGGGCGACAGAAAAGAACATGCCAAAGTAGAATGCGACGGCCCCGAGAGGGCAGGGTTAATATGATATAAAAAATGCCGGGCGTATCGGCGCAGCCGATAGCACGGCACAGGCTGACGCGTATGGCCGCAGGCCATAGCGGCAGGAGCTATCAGAAAAGAAAAAAGGTGGCGAAGATGAAGAAAAAAGCACTGATTACCGGGGTAACCGGACAGGATGGTTCGTATTTGTCTGAGTTTTTGCTCGAAAAAGGCTACGATGTACATGGCGTTATCCGGCGGTCGTCGGTGGATTTTCGCGAGCGCATCGCGCACCTGGAGTCGAACCCGAATTTCCATCTGCATTACGGCGATCTTTCCGATTCGCTGAGTCTGGTGAAGGTGATAGGGCTGGTGCGGCCGGATGAAATTTATAATCTGGCGGCGCAGAGCCACGTTCAGGTGAGCTTTGATGTGCCGGAATTTACGGCGAATGTCGATGCCGTAGGCGTTTTGCGTGTGCTTGAAGCCGTGAGAATATGCGGCCTTGCGGACACATGCAGGATTTATCAGGCGTCGACGTCGGAGTTGTATGGCCGCGTCGAAGAAGTGCCGCAAAGTGAGACGACGCCGTTTCATCCGTATTCGCCGTATGCGGTGGCCAAGCAATATGGCTTTTGGATCGTTAAGGAATACCGCGAGGCTTATGGGATGTTCTGTTGTTCGGGCATTTTGTTCAATCATGAGTCGGAGCGTCGCGGCGAGACGTTTGTAACGCGCAAGATTACACTGGCGGCGGCGCGTATCGCGCAGGGAAAACAGGATAAGCTGTATCTTGGCAATCTGTCGTCGCGTCGCGATTGGGGGTATGCAAAAGATTATGTCGAATGCATGTGGCTGATTTTGCAGCACGAAAAACCGGACGATTTCGTGATTGCGACAGGAGAGCAGCATTCTGTGCGGGAATTCGCGACACTGGCGTTCCATCATGTCGGTATTGAGCTGGAATGGCAGGGTGAGGGCGCAAACGAAAAAGGCATTGATAAGGCGACGGGCCGCGTCTTGGTTGAGGTTTCGCCTGATTTTTATCGTCCGACGGATGTCGTGAATTTGTGGGGCGATCCGAGCAAAGCCAAGCGTGAACTCGGCTGGAATCCTACAAAAACTCGCTTTGAAGACCTCGTGCGCCTGATGGTCGAGCATGATATGAAAAAAGTTGCCATCGAACGCGCCGGTGAGCATGTTGGCCGAAATCTGGCGGAATATCTGGAGAAGGGGGTCGTGAAATGATGGAAAAAAACGCAAAAATCTATGTCGCCGGACATCGGGGCATGGTGGGAAGCGCGATCGTGCGCGAACTGAACCGGCAGGGATATCACAATATTATTGTGCGAACGCATCGCGAACTGGATCTGATTCGACAAGCGGATGTCGAGGCATTTTTTGAAGCCGAAAAGCCCGAATATGTGTTTGTCGCTGCGGCAAAAGTCGGTGGCATCGTTGCGAACGAATCGGCACTCGCCGATTTTATGTACGATAACATGATGCTCGAGATGAACGTGATCCATGCGGCCTGGCAAAATGGCTGTAAAAAACTCGAGTTTCTGGGCTCAAGCTGTATCTATCCGCGCATGGCACCCCAGCCGATGACCGAGAGTTGCCTTTTGACCGGTGCGCTTGAAAAAACGAACGAAGCCTACGCACTGGCTAAAATCAGCGGCCTGAAATACTGCGAATTTCTAAACCGTCAGTACGGAACCGATTATATTTCGGTGATGCCAACGAATCTGTACGGCCCGAACGATAACTATCATCCGACGCACAGCCATGTGCTGCCGGCGCTGATTCGCCGCTTCCACGAAGCCAAAGTCGAAGGCCGCGCATCCGTCACCTGCTGGGGCGACGGCTCCCCCCTTCGCGAATTTCTCTACGTCGACGACCTCGCCAATCTATGCGTCTTTCTGATGAACCACTACAGCGGCAACGAAACGGTAAACGCCGGTACCGGCAAGGAACTGTCGATAAAAGCGCTCACCGAACTGGTCGCCGAAATCGTGGGTTATACCGGCAAAATCGAATGGGATACGTCCAAACCCAACGGTACCCCCCGCAAATTGCTCGATGTGAGCAAGGCTACTGCACTTGGACATACAAAACCGAACTCCGCGACGGCATTCGTCTGGCTTATGAGGATTTTCTGAACAATCCAATGCGTGCGGAGCGATAGAATGATTCGAACCATCATCCATGATATTGAGGTTTTAAAGATTAAATCTTTGCCGGCGACTCAGGCAGATATCGCTGTTGCGGATGATTTGCTGGATACATTGCGAGCCAATGCCGAAACTTGC
>CAMKRB010000434.1 GCA_946415045.1 uncultured Myxococcales bacterium | reverse complement strand
ATAAGCCATAAGCCATAAGCCATAAGCCATAAGCCATAAGCCATAAGCCATAAGCTCTAAGCTCTAAGCACCCAAATAATGCACATTCATCACAACCATCATCATATTGCACATCGCATGGCAGAATATCGCGCCGAGCAAACCGTTGGTTTTGCAGCGGATGAATCCGAACAAAAGCCCCGGAAAAAACGTGAGCAACCTTGAAAAATCGCCGCTCGGCAAATGCAGCAGTGCAAACAACGCACTCGCCAAAACGATGGAAACTGGCGCGGCATATCGGGAGAATCCGGCATGGTTCTTTGTGATTTGCTGTATGGCCGTTTGCAAATATCCGCGAAAAAAGAATTCCTCGGGCAAAGCGACGCAAATCAACTGTATAAACAGCTCATACCACAACGGCGTTTGCAGCGATTGATAGTTTGCCCAGTCGAAAGCGAACTGCAGCCCCTGGATATGTGTGCGAACGAAATGATTGCCCAGCGCAACCGGGATGAACAGAATCAGAACAGCGACGACGCCGAACAACAGATCTTTCCACGACCATTTCATCCAGATACCGGCTTCGGCTTCGTCGCGCGGATGGATGCAGCGCACGGCGACAATGGGCACAGCAATCAGCGCAAATACAGCCACAAACCAGGCAAATTCCGCCGCTGCAGATCCCATGCGATACAAAACTGCATTCATCGCCGTGAGTATCAGGCAGATCGCGTAACATGCGATGCATTCAATCGTGAGCTTTTTGTTGGAGATCTCCATATTCTTTTCTGACAGCTTGCACCGTAAGCACAAAGTATTGCGCGGCTACGCGCCACAGCGGGCACACTGTAAAACAAAACAGACTACTACTATATCATTGCGGGTTCCAAGGGCCTTAGGCACTTGGCGGGGTCCGGGGCAGAGCCCCGGAAAAATTACAGTTCAAACAACTTTGGCATTTCGAGCGCAGCTTCAGCCATGAATCGATGCGCTTTCAGGCGTTTCATCGTGCTGTTGTCGCACATGATCGATACCAGAAATTTCAGAACCGGAGCCAGTACTTTTCTGCGCTGTGCTTCATCGTTAATCACCAACGCTTTTTGCACAGTCTCGCGGAGCGACTGGAAGCGCAGGCGGCGTATGGCCTCGAGAACAAATTCCGGGATATTCGACTCGTCGTGCGCACACTTTTTACAAATGAACCCAAGCTCCTGTTGATAATATGCCGATTTTATCAGGGGCTGCGCGCATTGTGAACAGATTTCGAGATTCGGCATTACTCCCAGCTGGTAGCACACGAAACACTCGAACCATGCAAGAATCATTACCGAAAGCTCAGGAGCCGTGTTCATCACGGCAAACGACTGCAGCAGCGTCGAAAACAAATCGATCACCGTCGATTCGTCGGGGCAAAGGTTTGACACGGCTTCGAGCGCAGCGCTCGCACAGCTCAGGCTGTTCATGTCTTCGATGATGCGATCGAATCGCTCGATACTGTACGCCGATTTCAGGCTGCCCATAGTCTGGCCGGGCTTTTGCGTGTACTCGATTTCGTAAATCGTCATCAGCTCGAGCGCATTCGGAAATCGCTGTGATCCCTGCACATGCCCGGCATAAGTCGCCACCATGCGATCATCGTCGGTGAGCCAGTTCACCACGA
The DNA here is from genome assembly GCA_946415045.1 of uncultured Myxococcales bacterium. GTDB lineage: Bacteria > Myxococcota_A > Bradymonadia > UBA4248 > UBA4248 > UBA4248. The sequence goes on along the minus strand of CAMKRB010000434.1, from coordinate 1,565 downwards.
GATCGCTGTCTTTAATTCGGGTTGTGCGCAGAATGATGCCGTGCAACTACATCTCCTCGAGTGTCTCGATGCCGAGCAATCCCAGGCCCATGCGCAGCACGATGCCAATCGCATCGACGAGCGCAAGTCGTGCAGATTTCACCCCGGCATCTTCGCAAGTCAAAATCGGATGTCCGGCCTTATCGGTGAACAGGAAAGCAAAGCATTTGCACAGATTGAACAGGTACTCTGCGATTTTGCCCGGATCACGGCTTTCCACGGCCCAATTCAGAGTGCTGTGGAATTTCATCAGATGCATCAGCAACTTCTTTTCCTGCGGCGAACTCAGTTTGGTCAGATCGGCATTATTCGAATGTACATATCCGGCCTTTCGGAGAATTGACCGCGTTCTCGCGTAATTCATCAGGCAGTAGGCGCCGGTGCGTCCCTGCAAATCGATCGATTTTTCGGGATTGAATTCCATCCACGACGCCGGCGTCACGTCGAGCAAAAAGTATTTGATTGCAGCGAGGGCAATGACTTTGGCGCGCCTGTCAAGCTCGGCATTATCGGCATCTTCGTAATGCTCGCGATTGGTGCGGTCGTCCATAACTTCGCGCACGAGTCTGGTAATTTCAACGATCAAATCGTCTGTATCGACAACGGTACCTTCGCGGCTTTTCATGCGGCCATTGGGGAGCGTCACCATACCATAGGCCAGATGTTCGAATCTATCTTTCAAATCGGGACGCAGCAGGCCAAGTATCGAGAACAAAACCTTAAAGTGGTGATTCTGTTCATCGGCGACGACATATATCATTCTGTCGTAATGGTAATCTTTGTATCTTTCGATCGCGCAGCCGATATCCTGCGTAATATAGACGCTTGTACCATTGGATCGCAGAACGATTTTATCGCCGCTCAATCCCATCTGCGCCAGATCAAAAGCGACAGCACCGCCTTCCAGCTTATGGAAAATCCCCGATTTCAAACCTTCGGCGACCAAATCCTTGCCGAGTTTATAGGTCTGGCTTTCGTAATAGAGTTTATCGAAAGTAATGCCGAGGGTTTTGTAAGTATCCATAAAACCGTCGATGACCCATCCATTGAGCTTTTTCCACAAAGCGCGGGTGGCTTCATCTCCGTCTTCCCATTTTACGAGCATACCGGCGGCTTCGCGGCCGAGATCACTTTTTTCATTAAAGTATTTATCTTTGTATCCCGATTTGAATGTAGAGAACAAATCGGCCGGTGCTTTTCCCTTCTTTTTATCATCGGGGAGCGCATTATATGCATCGATGGCTTTCTGTGCTTTCACGCCTTCGATACTATCTTTCCACGATTCAAATGCTGCTTTTCCTTCGTCCGAAGCGAGCCATTCGGCATATTCGGCCTGGAAAGCCTTTTCGAACATGACATAGTAATCGCCGATCATGTGATCGCCTTTTTTACCGATGCTTTCGGGTGTTTTATCACCGCCGTCACGAATATAGGAAAGCATGGATTTACAAATATGAATACCGCGATCGTTGATAATATTGACTTTTACGACATCATATCCGGCTTTTTTGAGCAAACGCGACATC
>CAMKRB010000433.1 GCA_946415045.1 uncultured Myxococcales bacterium | reverse complement strand
CTATTCTATACCAACCCAACGCCGCAGAATGCTGAATTGAATATGTCTATGGATATATTCAATTAATAGTGAATAGCGAATAGTGAATATTAGAATCAGGCGCGCCGCAAAGCGGCGCATACCAACAGAGCCCCGCAGGTGCGACACAATTTAGCCCTGGGTAAGTGCAGCGTAACCCCGGGAATCGGTGGGGGTAGCGGCGTATGCGCGCAGCCGTTTACGGCGAGCACATAGACGCGTAGGGGGCGGCTGCCCCCTCATACCCAAAACATTACAATCCGATAATCTCGACGTTATCGAATCGCATGCCGCGCAGCATATTGCGTGCATCGAACACGAGCGGCTGACGCATGGTTTTGGCAATCGCAGACCAGTCGAGCGTTTTGTAGCATGCCCAGTTTGTCGCAATCACGAGCGCATCTGCATTTTTGGCGGCCTCGTCCGGCGTGTCACAGAAGATAAAGCCGTCATCCTTATAAATGACGCGGGCATTGGCGAGTCCTTCGGGATCGTGGACGGTGACAACCGCGCCGCGGCGCACGAGTTCCTGGGCGATTTCAACCGACGGGCTGTTGCGCACGTCATCGGTGTTGGGCTTGAACGAGAGACCATAAACGGCGATTCGCCGGCCGGGAAGGATGTGCAATCTGGTCAGAATTTTCTGCACCAGGCGATCTTTCTGGGCGTTATTCACGTCGAGTGCGGCCTGAACGATGGGCATTTTGTAGTCGTAATCGCGCGAAATGCTCAGCAGAGCGAGCGAGTCTTTGGGGAAACAGCTGCCGCCCCAGCCCAGTCCCGACTGCAGGAAATAAGGCGCAATGCGGCGATCCATACCCATGCCGGCGCTGATGTCGGCCATGTTGGCACCGAGTTTTTCGGCCAGGCCCGCGATTTCATTGGCATAGCTGATCTTGAGCGCCAAAAAGACGTTCGACGCATATTTAATCATCTCGGCTGAAATCTGATTGGTGCGCAGGCACTGCGTTTTGGGGCGCGGATTGGGCACGTCGATGAATGGCGGCTGTTCAAATGTCTGGTCAATAATCGGCATGAACAGGTTGTGAAGCATCTCGAAAGCCCTGTCGTCCTCGGTGCCAATCACAAATCGATCGGGATAGAACGTATCCATCAGCGCCGTTCCCTCGCGCAGAAACTCCGGGTTCGACGCGAAATGCAGATACGACGTATTGCCGCCGCGAGCCGATATACTCTCGCGAATCTGGCGCTCGATCTGGCTGTTGATGCCAACCGGCACCGTCGATTTCACGACGATCGTCACATCGTGTGAAGGCTGCAGCAGTTTTCCGATATCGTTCGCCGCGCTCTCGACATAGGCAAGATTCGCATGGCCATTGGGAAGCGACGGCGTGCCCACTGCAATAAAGATGATATCCGCTTCCTGAATGACTTCCGCCAACGAGGTCGTAAAGCGCAAATCCATCTGCTGGGTAAGCAAATTGTCAAGTCCAGCCTCAGAAATCGGAGCCTTGCGCTGTTTGAGCAAATCGATTTTCCGCGCATCGACATCGACGCCGCGCACCGTGTGACCGATATAGGCCAGCGCCACAGCTGTGTTCAATCCAACATATCCTACGCCAATTGTGACAACGTTCATACGCTCTCCATTTTGCACGGCATTGATATCGCGTGCATATCATGTGAATGGCTTTGCGCCGCATTCCGCATCGCCGTCGCCTTCATACCACATCACGCATCCAAATAAATACAAAATGTGCGTTCAGGCCGCCTGCGATAAACCGCCGCAACATCAACAATCGCAATGGCTAAATTCTTCCCAAAACCGGACGAATCGGGAAATAGGCATGGGGCGCCTGATACACCACCCGTTCATCGCCGCATCTCAGCATCAGCCGCCGCGACGGCTCGGCAGTTTCGGTGCAATACTGCCATAATTCGCGCAAATCAAAACGGAGCGTGACCGGCTTATAAAATCTGCTGAATTTTCGTTCGTCGATTTCGGCAACCACACGGCATTGCATATCGACCAGATACCGGTTTCGCCGCACCCAGGCAATCGGCGCATCGACAAACAGCGCATGCGACGAAGTGCGCGCAAACAACAGCCCCAGCGTCGGACGCGCAGCGATGGCATGGACGAGCGCCCGCGAACTGCACCACGGCGAATCGGGCGGCGCAAACAGGCATGTATCCATATTCTGTAGCAGCTTTCCCGACTGCGTCACATCGATATTCAGATGCGCCGAAAAATGGGCGAGCAGCGCCACAATCCACGGCGACAGCAACAATCCGAACAGCCCGTCCGGAAGCACATCCTCTTGCACAGCGGCCAGATGCGGCGCAATATCTGCAGCCGACAGCATCTGTTTGTGCGCCTCATCTTCGGTAAAAATCCCCGCGCCATCGAACAGATAATCGGGCAGCACGATGCGTTCTTCGCGTGCATCCCCCATCGCATTTACAACGGTTTGCGACAAAACGGTCTCAAACCGCCGGGTCTGCACAAAGCCATCCGCACTCCAGCAATTGCTGGTAATTTCAGAAATCGTCTGCGACGCATGCAGTACCAAATGACGCGAAACTTCGGCGAGTTTTCCGGCAATCGTGTGCAATATTTGCGCTGCCGCCAGCGATGTATCCGTCATGCAGTCGGGATGAAAACAGTCTTTATGACAAACCCGGCTATTTTTGGGGCAGGGATCGCGTGGCTCATCGTCCCATGTATCTGGTTTTGGGCATTTCTGGGCAGAAGTCCTGCAAAACTGCTCGGCGAAAGGCACATGATTTCGCGCAGCCCCCCATACATTGGCCAGTTTTGCGGCCTGCACAGCATTCTTAACATGCTGCGCAAATGCGTCGGTATCGGGCGGCATCGCATCGTTCCACACGAACGCAGATTCGGCGTTGCCAACGGCGCAATACAGCGCGATATCGCTGTCCTGCCCGAGATGATGCGTTTCACTCCGCCCCGCAATCGCATCCGAACGCCTGCGCACATTGCGCTGCACAATCATCACATCATCAGCGCCCGATTTGGAGGCCTGAGCAATCAGTTCCCGCGCGCGTTGATCATCCATCATAAAACCCGTCGCGACCGAAAGCGGCCCAAATGCGCGAGGCGGGAGTCGAACCCGCGGCCTTTGGCTTCGGAGGCCAACACTCTATCCAACTGAGCTACCCGCGCAAACGATAAACAAAAAGGCCCGAACAGGGCCTTTAAGAA
>CAMKRB010000432.1 GCA_946415045.1 uncultured Myxococcales bacterium | reverse complement strand
AAGGGCTTAGGATTCTGGGCTTTGTGCGGATGCTCGCTGCCTTTGTAAATCTTGAGCTTGCTGAGCATCTGACGGCCGAGAGAATTCTTGGGGAGCATACCTTTGACGGCGATTTTGAAGACGTCTTCGGGTTTGCTGCTCATCATTTTGCCTGCGGTGGCTTCCTTGATGCCGCCAACATATCCTGTGTGGCGATAATATTTCTTATCTTCCAGCTTTTTGCCAGTCAGAACGAGTTTGTCGGCGTTGATGACGATCACGTATTCACCGGTATCGACATGCGGCGTATAAAGAGGACGATGTTTGCCACGAAGAATGCTCGCCACTGCTGCGGCTGCACGACCGAGGTGCTGACCGGACAAATCAATGACGTACCAGCCCTGCTCAACCTCACCTGGTTTTGCACTAAATGTTTTCATTGTTCACCTTTGAAGTTTGTTCCATATGGAACGAAAGCGCAATTGTTCCGGCAATTTGCCGGGGACGAAATAGATGTGGTTTTTTTTCGAATCCAGCCGCATTTCACAACGCTACGGGACCCTCTGCGCCTTGGGCTCTTTGGCGCAACTGCGAATTTACCCCTTCGCAGCGGCGCACATTATAGAGAGATCTTCAAATGGTGCAAGACTTTTTTTTATTAAATTGAGCTGCTTCGGCTTTTCCTGCTTTAGCACTGGACGAAATCCCCGCAAAACCTTATTCTGTGCAAAATGGCGTCCCTGTGTCGCTTGGATTTGCGGAGATTTTTTATGAAATTCCTTATCGATTTTGATGGTACGCTGACCAATATTCAGTCTGAGTACCAGAAAGATTATGAGTTAGTCGTTAAGCACATGGCTGATTTTGGGGTTTCAGCTGAGAGGTTCAAGCCTTTGTTCGACAGGGCGATCGATGAAATCATGCAGCATCCGACGCAATATGGATGGCCCGATAATGGCCGCCTGTCGGCGTTTTGTGACGAAGATGTTTTCATGCATATCATCGCCGGGATTATGATGATTCATGAACATGTGATTTCCGGAGACGAGGCGTACAGCGATATCCGGCAGGCACTGGACAATGCCGGGGTTTCATTAATGGATGTTGCCGAATCGTGTCACCAGGCAATGAGCCGCGAGCCACTGGATGCTTTTAATACGCCACAACCTGAAGTCGTGAGCGTCTTGCGCACCTTGCTCGATCGCGATTGTGAAATCGTCATCGCCAGCAATTCCGGTGCGCAGCGAATTACTGAAAAACTCAAGTTCGTCGATCTCAAACCGGTTGCGCACGAAGATAATCCCAGTGCCCGGTTCAGGGTGCGCGGTGATGCCAGAAAATATGCGCTCGATGATGTGCCCAATCCCGTCGTCTTTGGTTCCCGTACCATCGATGTCGCCCGCAGTCATTATGCGAAAATCATTCGTGAAGAACGCCCGCAGGTAATTATCGGTGACGTTTTCTCGCTCGATTTGGCTTTGCCGATTGAAATGGCCCGAAGGGAACCCATGATTTACGGTGACATGCAGATTTATCTGCGCACGCGCCCGTATACGCCGCAATGGGCGATCGACAATATCCTCAATCCGCCGGACGATTGTCCGGTGACTGCGAGAATTCTCAATCATTTTGCTGATTTGCCGTCTTTGGTACTGAGACGTTAGTCCGCTGACTTTTGGTAGGAGTGGTCATGGTTTTGAACAGTGGTTGTCGTTTGTCGTTTGTCTGTTGTCTGTTGTGTGCTGCAGTGTTTGCCGGATGCAATGAACGCGTGGAATACGTGGTGCACGCAGATGCTGAATTGTGCGATTACACAGGCTCGAAATGCAATGCCGATGGCACTGCGCTTTTGACGTGCAGCGGCGGCAAAGAAACCTCGCGCACCTGCACTTGCACAAATGACGCGTGCGAAGATGAACCGGAATGCGATTATGCTGATACGAGATGCAATGCTGACGGCACCGAAGTGCTGATGTGCCATAACGGTGAGGAAATCTCCATACAGGAATGTATTTGCAAAAATGGGGATTGTGTCGAATGCAGCTATAGTGGATCTCGCTGCCGCAGCGATGGCAGGGCTTTGCTTCATTGTGACGAAAATGGAATTGAAGTCGTCGAAACCTGCACCTGCGAAAATAATGCATGTAAAGTCGAACCCTGTGACAGTGACTTTATGCCGACTTGCTCCGATAACTTTACTGCTCTGACCTGCGTCGAAGATAAACTGAAATATACGCCTTGCGAGGGCGATAATGTTTGCGCAAATGGCGAATGTTTGCCGCGCAACCAGGAAGTCTCCTGCGATTTTGATACCGAGTGTTCGGCCGACTTGACCAGCCTGCGAAAATGCTCGAACGGTAAAGTCACGTATGTGCTCTGCGGACATCAGAAATACTGCGATTCCGACACCAATACCTGCGTCGATGCGGTCGTCGACGGCAAATGTGACGAAGGCACGTTCATCCCCTATTGTGATAACAATACGGCTGTCTATTGCAACAATACGTCGGTAAAACATGAGCCTTGCAATACCATGGTTTGCGACGAGGGTATCTGCAAACAGAAAACCTCGGTCAAGGCCATTGGCGATGAATGTAATCCCGAAACCTTTAAACAGCAGTGCATTGGAGAGACACCGGTTGAATGCAATCAAAAAAGCAAACATGTCGTTCCGCTCGAAGATGTTTGTACTGCCGATGGCAGCATTTGTGGCGAGATAAGTGATTTGGGGGTGCAGGAAGCCAGATGCTTTGAACCGTGCACCACCAAAGGTGCGATGCGAAACACCTGCACGGTTACGGTCGATAAGACCTATCAGTCGGTATATGAATGTATCGATATCGGCCACAACCGTCTTGGCTATGAGATGGTGACTGGTACATGGCAGCCCTGCGATATCGGTTGCGCCAGCGGCAAATGTTATGACTATACGCAAGGCATCGAACACATCGGCGAGGAATGCCCCGATAATTTCAAGGGCTATTGTAAGGCCAGCAATCTGGCGGTTTCGTGTGAAATCGACGATTCCGGCGAGGAAATCATTTCAACTGTCCAGGCCGAATTGTGTTATCCCGAAGAAGTTTGCGCCGTGATCACCGAAGATGGCAAGACTTCGGGCAAATGCATGGTGCGCTGTGATGAAGGTGATCCCGATCGGTATGAATGCAGTGCGCTCTTTGATAAATTTGTGTCGTATAAACACAAATGTCAGCTGGTGGATGGCAAAATGGTGTACGCAAACACT
>CAMKRB010000431.1 GCA_946415045.1 uncultured Myxococcales bacterium | reverse complement strand
CACCGATCTCGGTGGCGATTTCGCCAGTGAGGCATCCGCGGTGACCACAAGTGCGGATGATGTTAAGCCAAGCCAGGCCGGTCTCGCCATCCTCGATTACCGTCAGGCGCTCTATGAGTACAATTCTGCAAAATCTGAAAAAGAAGCGCTTGAGCAGAAGGTCCTCAATAACGAAGCTTACTACAAGAGCTATAAGAAGAATATTGAGACATGGAACAAAGCTCGCCTGAAACTCATCAAGGATATCTCGACTAAACTTGAAAAGATCGGTGAATACGAAGATCTCATCGGGCAGCTCGACGATCTGGAACTTAAAGCACAACTGAAAGCCGCATCAGATTCTGCGACAAAACAGCAGGAAGCATTCGACAAATGGAATACGCTTGCCAAGGCAAATCTCGGTACATCCACTGCTCTGACGACAGTCGCTTTCGCTGCTGGTGAGGGCGCACGCTGGACAGAGTTCTCCGAGAGTCTGCTTCAGGATGCTGCCGATGATCTCAACTGGACTGCACTGCTCACGAATACTTCACTGACTCCTGCAGGCGCCGCAATCACCGGCACCACCAATGCTGCTACAAAGGCAGGCGGTGTTGCGATCACTGCACTGCGTTCCGTCAGCTATGGTTTGCAGTCGGCTCAGGCTGCCGCAGACTATGCCAAGGAAATCGCAAACATCCAGTTTGAATATCAGATCGATAAAATCGACCGCCAGAACGATGTCGATCTCGCCAATGTCGAGAAAAATCTCCAGCAGACACTCTTCGATCTCAAAACCAAGGCACAGACGCTCACAGATAAGGATGGCAACACGATTTCCGTTAAACGGTCTGAGCTGGAAAGCAAAATTGAAGATCTCGAAAACGAGATCGAAAACCTCAAGATGGTCACTGCACAGCAGGAACAGTATGGTCGTGACTGCAATGATCTTGCGGCACTCCGCACCGAGTTCGACAATCTCAAACTCGACCTCGCTTCCAAACAGTACATCGTTTATGTCAAGCAAATTGGCGTTTACAAAGCGATGATGAACTATCTCAACATCGTCCAGCATGCTGAACTCGTCAAAGGTCAGTATGATGCCAAGAATGCCCGCTTCAACGGCATGATGAGTCTCGTGAGTGCACCTGCCAGTGTCTTCCAGTATGCAAAGGATCTTGAAAGTGTCGAATTCTTTATCGAATCCGCACGCAATGATCTCTCCGATTACCTCGCTGCTATCGAATACCTCACCGTCCGTCCGTTCGTCGAGCTGCGCCGTGCCATTTACACAGCCCGCGGTACAAACGAACTCGAAAAGATCTTTACTCAGCTCGAAACTCTTACGACCAAGTGTGGATCCGGCAGAGAATCACAGAACCAGGTTGTCATCTCGCTGCGTAACCGCATGGGAATCGACGGCACCGACTACAACGGCGTTACGCCCGCCGATCGCTTCCACTATGCACTCCAGACCAGCGAACTTCCCATCAGTACACAGACGCGTTACATCGTCGGTGGCAAGTTCAGCGACAAACTCATCGCCGGCAGCTACTATAACGGAACGTTCAATATCTCGTCTTCTTTCGCTAACATCGGCAACACCTGCAACGCCAAGATCAACTCGATTCAGATTCGCTTCGTTTCCAAACCGGGCACCAAAATCCGCGAGGCCGGTGATTCCATTCCCACCGTATCCCTCATCTATGGCGGTCAGGGACAGCTTCTCTCATGCCACGACAAAATCAAAGCCATCGCCAGCTCCATTGGTCCGCGCACAACCTACGGTGAATACTCCACATTCAATACCAATCCGTTTGGCGACGGCATCAACATCACCCTCTTTGACGCCGACGAAAATTACAGACTCACACAGGACGTCAAGTTCAACAATGCCTCGGTTTATGAAGGTCTGAAAGGCTATCCTCTCATGGGTACATACACCGTGCTCTTCGACCCCAACATGGGCGAAAACAAAGGCATCAACTGGAACAATGTTGCCGATATCGAACTCCTCATCACCTACACCACCGGTTCCCTCGGCCAGAACAGCAGCGATTGCCAGTATGACATCTAATCTCTGTTGATTTTCTATGGTGCCGCGCTATCGCCCGTTGGGCGATACGCGCTGGCTGCCGTGCTTCCGGCTTCGCCGGTACGCACGGCAACGCCGTGCGATTTGAGAAGCCGGTAATTTCATATACCGGCTTCTCAAATATGCACTGCGTGTTTCATGCATATTTGTACGCCTCATTCATTCATTTAACCGCACAAGTATTCCCGAAATCGCCACATTCTGTTGATTCTGTCCAATGCATAGCGACAGTACGGGGACTTTTGCAAAACTTCTGCTAAAAAGGGATTTCCATGAAACCAAATCTATACCTAAAACTTGGCTTCATCGCAGCTTGCCTCATGCTGGGGTGCTCCGACAGCCAATCGGGGATCCATGAAAACACTGAACCGGCTGAACCCGTGGACCCCAAGCCGATCAACAATGATACCGATGAATATGGTTGTAAAAGCGGCGAAAAGTTCATCATTGACGGCTGTTATGACCAGTCTGCATGCAATCCGGTGTGTTCGGAAGATAAGGTCTGCAAAAATGGCAGATGTTATATTTGTACCAACACAAAATGCTATCTTGTCAACGACAACCCCGATATCAATAATAAGACCTGTATCGAAAACAGCGAATGCGGGGCGGAAGAGGAATGTCTTGACGGGCAATGCGTCATCAATGCCGATGACGACTGTGATCCCAAATGTAATCAGAACGAAATCTGCATCAACCATGAATGCAAAAGCCAGACACTGCTTTGGACGCTGTGCCGCAATGATGGCGACTGTGGCGTTGGCAAATGCCTTTTCTATCTCAAACCCTCCAAAACGATGACGTATGAGGGGATCACCTATGGTACCGAGGATAATACAAATATCCCCATTCAGCTGTTGGATTCCCGTATCAATGTGGCTTACTACAACCGCACACATACGATTCATGCCGCAGAGAATGAGGAGATCGGTATTTGTTCGACCGATTGTACACGTGACGAAGACGCATGCGCACCAAACTGGACCTGCCAGATCGTCGTGAAGGGCGATTCGCCTTATCCAAAACTCAAAACTGCAAACGACAATCCCGACAATCCTGACAATCCCGATAATCCTGACAATCCCGACAATCCCAATCCCGATAATCCCGATAATCCCAATCCCGATAATCCTGACAATCCCGACAATCCCAATCCCGATA
>CAMKRB010000430.1 GCA_946415045.1 uncultured Myxococcales bacterium | reverse complement strand
GCACTTTGTATATTTTCAAGTAGTATCACGATGTTCGTCGCCCTGCGTCTCATCCAGGGACTTGGCGCATCCGGCGGCGTCGTGCTCGCCCGAAGCATCGCCACGGACCTCTGCTCAGGCAAAGCCCTTGCATCCGTCATGGCCATCATCGGCGCCATCAGCGGCATAGCGCCTGTCATATCGCCGCTCCTCGGCGGATGGGTGCTCACATTCTCCACATGGCATGCTGTCTTTGCCATACTACTCGGTATCGGCATCATCCTGCTCGCCGCGTCGTTCCGCCTCCCCGAATCCTACCCCGCCGAAAAACGCCAGCCGCTATCCATCCTCCAATCTTTTGGCCAGATTCGCGAACTCATCAAGAATCGTATCTTTATAACAATAACAGTCATGCAGGCTGCTGCCATGTTCGCTTTCTTCGGCCAAATCTCCGCTTCACCGTTTATATTTCAAACACATTACGGCTTCTCCGAACTTCAGTATAGTTTTTTCTTTGGCACCAACGCACTCGCCATCGGCATCTTTGCCTTCCTCTCGACCAAATTCAAAACACCGCAAAACAGCCTCTTTACAGGCACAATCATTCTGCTGATTTCGGCAATCTGCGTCTCCACGGCGCTGTACCTCAATGCCTTCCCATGGCTCTTTGAATGCTGCCTCTTTGCAATGATGGGGAGTTTCGGCCTCATACTCGCCCCTTCCACCGCCATCGCCATGAACGCCGCACGCAAACAAGCAGGGCTCGCCAGCGCCGTTTTAGGTGCCGCAGGCTTTCTCTCCGGTGGCATTGCATCCCCCATCGTCGGCCTCGGAAATCTGCAAATCACCACAGGTATCGTATTCGTTGCAAGCGCATTTCTTACTTTTATGATTACATGCGCATACAAAAAGATAGATTGTGATTCCACACAAAGCAATTTTCAACAAATACCGTTAGAATCCAATTAATATATTTTATAGTTTTTTTTGATGTCGCTATGCCCTTCGGGCATACGCGCCATCCATCGGCCTATGCGCTATCCGCGCATACGGCCTCACTGCCGGTCGCTATGTGCTCGACTGGTAAGAGACGTGCGGACCGCATGTCTCAACACGACCTGCGCGCATACACGGGCGGCGTTAGGGTTTTAACCCCATGCCCTGGTAGCAACGAGGAACGCGAGATGGTAGAATGCCCGTGGGGGGACTTGGTAAAAGGAGGTCAGAAGAATGTTTTATGAGATAACACAAAAGTTTCAGCTTTCTCCTGCACCGAAGGGAAAGAGAATAACCAAATTGATCAGCCTGGCCCTATTAATAATGGAACAAGCATATATATTGATGTAATGGCTCCGAAAACCAACGCTATGAGCAGGAGCTTTAGCCCCAATGGTGAACCCGGGAGTTCGCCTTTTTCAACACCTCTGGAAGCATCGTCGAACCAGGCTTTCTGACGGATTATGCGCATACGGCGCGATACTGTACCAAACACAAGTATGCCGATACCTAGCCATATTGTTATATAAAGCCAGAATCTATACATTTTGTTTTTGTGAGGTCTAATTCGGTCATTCAGCAACTGTGTTCCAAACTCATGCGAACTGGTCAGTTCAACCATTCTGGGATGGTGAATACTGGCAAGTCTGTTAAGCAGATATTTGGCCAGTTGGATATATTTCAAACTAAACATATCAAAATTTGGATCAGAATTAAGAAAACCTTTTAATACCGACGCGACGGAGAAAATTTCATATTTTTCCTGTATTCGGTGTGTATTAAACATTTTCGAAACCGTATCCACAACACTATCATCATTACTATAAATACCGTGTTTATAATTACTTCGTTCAGCCTTCAGTTTATCTATCTCAGCAATGATAACATATTCCTGATATATTGCACTTAATACTTTTAAATCCGAAATATCTGATGGTTCAGAAATTGGTTTACAGATTAGAGGAATTGTTTGTGTGTATTCTTCTTTCTCAAACCCAACCATGCTGAATCGGGCAAATATAAATTTCATATTTTTATCTGCATGGTTAGATTTGCATATCGGCGTTAGCTCTATTAATTCTCCAATATCCTGAGCATCTACAATTTGTCGATTCTTCCATGCATAGTCATAATAATAATCAATAATGATTGAATTTGAACCAAGCGTACGTATTTTACCCGAAGGTGTGATACGTACTCTTGGTTTGGATGATGATATAGAAACCTTATTACTATCTATTAAACTGACACTAAATGGTTTCTCATCTGGCTCGAATGATACGTTTAAAACATCGCTACCAGCTGTTATTCTATAGTCGGTATGCTTATCCAGTTCAATAAATAACGAAGTAACACCAGATGCACTAGCGGTTTGAATCTGCGGTTCTGTACCTAACGGTGCATCAAGCTGCTCAATAACGATATCACCATTGTATGGCACACCGTCGTGAATATCAACGAACAGTATCTCATTTTTTAAATTTGAAATAATAGGTGCATTCGGATATACAGCAAGGATGTTGCCTGGTTGATATGAACCATCTTGAAAAGAATATGGACGATGACATCTAACATTTCCAACATTTCCAACATTAAAATTACATGAAACATCTTTATTAAAATCAGGTAACGAGCGCACATTATCGAACAAATTACCAGGAATAATATTAGGAATAACAGCCATCGCGATCGTGTTGTTGTCCAGATAAGAAGTCCATTCTTCCCACTCATCCACTTTATTGTTTCCATTCCATTCATCACCAATAATTGCATCTTTGCCTAACCAGGAAATAATTAAATATCCAGGTATCGATCTATATTCTGGAATAAAGGGCAATTTGAATGTATCGTCTGAGAGAACAGATACACTTCCATCATCGTAGTTGTCCTCTGTGTGCCAATGCGCCCACACATACCGAGCCTCCGATAAACCATCATAACGATGATCCTTTTCGATGCCATTTACCTTCATCAAATTCGGCCGGTAATCATCCAACCATCCCGTTGTAGAGAATGTAATGTTGTCCAATACAATCCGCTCATAATCTGCGCGAACCAGATCGCACGCTCCTTTCTGATTGTACAATAAAACCAGCAGAACAACGAAATAGATAGATACAAAAATAATGAGACGTTTGGACATGACCGCAACAGGGAATATTACATGGTGAGCATATTGAAACTTCGCAGCGTTCCTAATATAATGGAATCCACGGCTGTCCCACAAAGAGCAGCTTTATTGTTGGTTCGGAACCGATTTCTTGC
>CAMKRB010000429.1 GCA_946415045.1 uncultured Myxococcales bacterium | reverse complement strand
TGGAATTCTCGGTGTTGGGCGCACATTCGTTATCTGCGCAGTCATACTGGGTAATCACAAAGTTGCTGCAAACGATGGCATGTGCATTCCCATCCGTGCAAATCTGCTGGAATTCGTTGTTATCGCAAGGTTTACCGACGGTGCAGGTTTCACTGCTCTCCAGACACAGCTCACTCTTATTGACGCAGTTACCTGCGCTGCAAACCTCTGTATTGGCATCACATGCGGTACCGGGAATCCAGTCGCCGTTCGCATCACAAACCTCAGGTGTGCTGCCTTTGCATTGTTTGTCGCCTTCCTTGCACATCTTGGCAATCTCAACACACTCACCAGCACCCTTACAAATCCAACCCTCGTTGCATGGCGTCAGCGTCGTACACACACCGTTCAAACACGACTGCGGCACACCATTACTGTCACAACTCAACTCCGCTGAAGGAGCTTCACAGTCTGCCTTGTTCGTTCCCGGATCAACCTTGCAAACAGTACCATTGCCTACACAGTCCTTGCTCTTTTCCTTCCAGACGCCATTTGCACACACTTCGACGTAATTGTTATCCGCCGAGCAACGCGTTGCTTTATGCACACACCCTGTCTGCGCACCACCATTGCCGTCATCTTTCTTGTCGTCGTCGCATGCATAAGCGCTAACCACCGAAAGAGCCATCAGAGCAACCAATAATCTTTTACTCATCCTTCTTCTCCGTTTTGAATGAACCACCGGCAAACTGCCGAAAATTAAATACACCACTGCCCACATGCTCTAACGGGCAGCATTTAAACCGCCGCTCTATTAGTTGAAGAATTGCCTTTAATCAAGTTTTTTATACTATATTTTAAAATATATATACTCCAAATGTAGTATATGTAGGTGCAAATGAACACTTGTATGACATGCAGATAAAATCTGAATTTGCCGCTTCTTCACTATTTTTCTAAGTCTTCTATACAGCAACTCTTATTCTATCTTCTCTACTCCATATTATAATGTATATACCAAAACAAACACACACACCGAACCGGTAAACTATCATTTTATTTGGCTATGTTTAACCAGTGTGGATATAGCGCTACCCCCGATACGTGTGAGATACTGGCAAAGAGCGCCGAGCATCGGGCGTCGAGTTGGCCAATAAGCACTCGTGGCTCATTGCTCATCGCTCGTGGCCGCAAAGCAGAGAACCTTATTTTTCATATCCACGATCGTTAAACAGAACCTTTCATTTTGTTACTATTTATTATAACGGTAGGTAAACAAACTATATCCCAGCCCGCTTCAGCACATTGATTGAGTGCAATTGCCAGACTCGATGCTCAACGATCAACCCCCTAAGCCTGTATTGCATTTGCACCTGGTGTGAAATCTATATTCACACATGTTAAACATGGCTAAAAAAAGCCCGAAGTAAGCGCATGCTCACTCCGGGCTATCAGCTATCAGCTATCAGCCATCATAAGCTATAAGCATATCACTCAACGATTCTGCCCTGCTCACAATGACGGCATTTGCCATCCTTATCACAGAACATCGACTGGACCGCCTCACCATTCATCAATCCGTCCGGATCGACGAGGCAGGAAATCATCGCATCATCCGGCAGACATTCCGCACTCAAATCGGCACGGCATGCCGGATAGACGCATCGGCCGTTCTCGCACACGCCCCCGAATGCCCCGCAGTTTTCGATCTGAACCTCGCCTTTGAGACTGCACGTATAGAGCTTGTTGTCGGCGCAAACATCCGTGCCATCCACAAATGTCAGATTTCCGCCGTTGTCATCCGCAAAACACAGCGAAACCATGGGCGTATCGCCACCAAGAACCGTGCATTTGGCCTGCCCCTTTACTGTGCACGGCTTGCGGCAATCGGCATATCCGGAAATCACACTGCAGCTCGTGAAACCATCCTTATCGTTCCTGCAGTCGCCCTCCATCAGAATGTGGTCATCGGCATGGCAGTAGCGCAGCTTGCTGCCTATGCAGACACCGTTTTCAGTCACGCTGCCACACGGAACACCCTCAATATCCGGTTCAATTGGCGCGCACAGATCCGCTCCCGGAGAGAGATAGTTATTGACACAGCGATACGAAATCGTATTTCCGCTGGCATCCACGGAGGTCTTTGTCGAACAGTCTGTCATCTTGATCTTGTAGCCACCGCTTTCCTCGTCTGTGACGCAAATATTGAGCATATCGTCAAAACACTCACGGGATCCAAGCGATACGTAGATATAGCCATCGTCGGTATTCTGACACTCATACAGCATGCCGTCCGTTCCGCATTCCAGCTTGCCCGCGTCCTCAGCAGTGCACAATTTTACACAATTTCCGAACGAATTCAGACACTTAGAGCCAGGAAGACAGAAAATTTCTACAGTTTGTTTGTTCGAGCAAATGACCGAAACATTGTCGTTTTTACAGAATGCCGGCGCTTCGGTGACGACCTTTTTTCCGGCAGCATTCACGCATTTGGAAACGTAATATCCATCATCTGTACAGGCAATGGCGGCATTTGTGTCGTCACACTCCCGGTAGCATCCGCTCAGATCCGCATCAGCCAGACAAATCATATCCAGCTCCGCACATGATCTGGCAAAGGGGAGAGGCCTCGACCCATCCTTGTAACATCCCAGATAGATATCGTTGACGCATTTGCCGTTCTCGAAATCACCGGTACATGTGTCAGGCATCGCGCAGCCGACGTGTCCATTGGAATAGTCACGGCAGGTTGATTCAAAGCCGGTTTCCTGCTTGCAGGTTCTGGAAGCGCACACATCGCCCTTGTCATCCAGGTACTCAATCGAAAGCTTGTCAGAACTGCATCTGCGCATCACGCGGTTCTTTTGGGGTTGCGGCACAGATCCGCCTTCATTGCACACGCCGTCCGCGCATCCTCCCAAACAAGACTTGTACAGCCATTGCCCATTCGATCCGCATTCAGCCCAAAGCCCGCCGCCGGTGCATTTGCTTTGACCGACACGGCATACAGGTTCTGCCGAACCCTTATCACATACGGCCCCCGCCTCGCTGTACATACAGGACGACTGACACTTTTCCTCGACCCATTCGCCATTGCGGCAATACGAAATCGCACTATCCGACGTACACCGCGCTGCATCCATATCCGCGCTGCATTTGTAAACAGTCTTGCTGGTTTCACCACATCCTGCAACGATCAGACAACCTAAACAAATCATAATTTTTCGCATACTCACCTCTCATACAATTGCGAAAATAATTCGCCTCAATT
>CAMKRB010000428.1 GCA_946415045.1 uncultured Myxococcales bacterium | reverse complement strand
AAAAATGCACCAGGGATCGCACCGCAGAGATTTTTCGCGCACGGGATGCGGGCTTTTGGTCTCCCAATGCATTCCCCAGCCACTCCCTCATCCGCTGGCGCGTCAGCGTTTGCACAGAAATATCGCCTTCGCCAATATCTTCGAAATAATCTATCAGCTGACGCAAATCCAGTGCATACGATTCGATCGTACACTCCGAATAGCCTTTAAGTCTGAGCGCATTCAAAAACGGATCGATTTGATCCGAAAGCTTAATATCCATGTACTTTATCCTGTCTTGCCAAGCCAAACATCCCCCCCCTATAATTATGAATCATCCAGACCGTAATGCCAAAAACGGAGGGAAGGTGGACCCCCTCTTTTATCAGTGTCTAATTTTGAGGGTACAGTTTAAAGAACAAAATCACCATCCCCCTCTTGAACACCATCATTCTGGTCGCTATACTATATGCCGTTTGATATGAAACCATATCAAACACCCGGATTTGCAGGGTTTGATCCATGCATGACAAAGCCACTTTTAATAATACATTGAATGAATAGGAGGATAAAATGCGCAGATCGAATTTATGTTCAGCAATTATAGTTTTACGTCAGACAAGCGAATGGATTCCCAAAAAGAATTAGATCGAAATGCGCTTCTCTGACGTGTGGATTTACATCTAACGACAGAGAAAAATATGAAAATACAAAACGTTCACGGCGATTACTGCGATGCCGTGATCTACACAGCAGACGATCCCCGGATTGCGATAGACAACTATGCGCTTGCCCAGATCCAGATGATTTGCAATCACCGTGCGGCAAGAGATTCAGTAATCAGGGTCATGCCCGATGTGCATCCTGGAAAAGTCGGTCCCATCGGACTCACCATGACATTCCGAAACTGTGTGCTGCCACAACTGGTTGGCATCGATATCGGCTGCGGTATGACAATGGTAAAACTACAGGCGATAAAGCCTGAATATCAAAAACTGGACAGTGTCATCCGGGCACATGTGCCAACTGGATATCATATCCATAAAACACCAGTCACAGACTTCGATTTTGAACAGATGATCTGCAGTTCTCACATCCAGACAAACAAAGCACTGTGCAGTCTGGGAACGCTCGGAGGCGGCAATCATTTTATTGAAATCGACCGCGACGAATCCGGAGAAATCTATATTATCATTCATTCCGGAAGCCGGCATCTGGGCAAAGAGGTCGCCGAATTCTATTGTCGAGAAGGCATGAAAACTCTCAGAAACCAGGGAATATCAGAGCCTTTTGAAACGACCTGGCTGGAAGGTGAACTGATGCACAACTATCTGCATGATGTTGCAATTGCACAGAAATTCGCACAAATCAACCGCGAAACCATACTCAAAATAATTCTGAAAAAGATGAAATGGAAACCAGCAGACGATATAATCTCATGCTGTCATAATTACATCGAATCCTATCATACATCAGATGCAGAACAAGATAGCAGTCCAGTCTGTATACTTCGAAAAGGTGCAATATCTGCCAAACAATCCGAACCTGTTATCATCCCTGTTCACATGAAAGACGGTGTAATCCTTGGTACAGGCAAAGGCAATGCAGAATGGAATATGTCTGCTCCGCATGGTTCAGGACGATTATATAAAAGGGAGGAAGTACAAAACCTGTTCAGTGTATCATCCTACAAAAAATCAGTTGAGGGCATATACAGCAGCTGCATAAACCGATCAACGCTTGACGAATCGCCTTTTTGCTACAGGAATCTGAGTGATATACAGGATGCCATTTGTGAAACAGTTCAGATCGAACACCTGTTGAAACCATTATACAACTATAAAGACAATTCGGAGCGTAGAAATGCTGATACAGATTAGTGCAGGCCTTGGGCCGCTGGAGTGCTCGAGAGCAGTCACATTGCTTTACGAAGCACTTAAAAAAGAATACCCGGACATCTTGTTGTGTGAAGCGAGGGAAAACACGTTTGCCGACAGATGCCATAAATCCATATTATTCTCAACACAGACCGATCTGTCAGGACTGGAAGGGACGGTTGAATGGATTTGTCAGAGTCCGTTCAGGCCGCATCATGGGCGCAAGAACTGGTTTATTGATATAAGCGTGATACCAGCATCAAAGCAGCTATGCAAAGAAGGCGACATCCGCTTCGAACGGTTTCATTGCGGCGGCAAAGGCGGTCAGAATGTAAACAAAGTCGAAACCGGCGTCCGCCTGATCCATGTACCGACCGGTATCACTGTGACAGCGACAGAAGAACGCAGCCAGCTGCAGAACCGACGCATCGCAATGGAAAAGCTGAATGCAATATTTGCACAGCGCGAGGCCGAAGCAGCGCAGGACCAGAAGAATTCTGCCTGGCGAGAGCATACGAAGCTGGTTCGGGGCAACCCGGTGCGCGTGTACAAAGGAGATAAATTCGAGCGAGTGAAATAAAAACGAAAGCTTACCATACGGGGGCAGTGGGCGCGCGTATGCAATAGCGCGCCCCATTGCCGTATGCGCGCAGCGCATAGGCAATGCAACAAATATACAAACAATCAATTTGCCTTTTTTTTCGACGTGCATAAATTTGCCCGATGCGTGCTATTTTGGCGCGCCGCAACCATGGGATAGATATGGACAATTTCGATAAAAAAGGCAGGCCAATCGTGCGCAGTACAACGATATTGGCTGTGCGGCGAAACGGATTTGTGACCATAGCCGGAGACGGGCAGGTCACCCTGGGCAATATGTCGATTAAACACGGCACACGGAAAGTACGAGAACTCGCGGGCGGCCGCGTCATCGTTGGGTTTGCGGGCTCTGCTGCAGATGCGCTCACACTGTTCGACAGACTGGAAGTCAAGCTCAACGAGAATAATAACGAGCTGCTGCGCGCGGCTGTTGAACTTGCAAAAGACTGGCGAATGGACAAATATATGAAAAATCTGGAAGCCATGCTTTTGTGCGCGGATAAGGATATTACACTCACCATTTCGGGAACGGGAGATGTGATTACACCTGACCAGAACGTGATGAGCGTTGGTTCAGGATCAGGCTTTGCTCAGGCGGCAGCGCTGGCTCTAATGGAAAATACCGACCTGTCCGCTGAGGAAATTGCTATGAAAGCCCTGAAAATAGCATCGGGTCTTTGTATTTATACAAACGACCATATCATTTGCAAAACCATACCAGCCAATGATACACCAATTATACAATAGTTTTGGAGCGTCGCTATATGCCAATTAAAATGCCGGAAACATTAAGTCCGCAAGA
>CAMKRB010000427.1 GCA_946415045.1 uncultured Myxococcales bacterium | reverse complement strand
CTCATCCTTCCATTTTGCAGGAGATTATCGATAATGAAAACATGCCGGTTGTCGAGCGGGCACTTGCAGCGAGAATCGCACTCAGCAAGGAAAATGCAGATCGCGTCGTGAACGGATTGATCCTGACCGATTTGGAAAAATCGGCAGCGCTGCCCCTTGATGATCTCGAAATTGCTTTGGTTGTCATCGATAATCCCGCCAAAGGCATGATGCTTCTCGAAAAAGCAAGCCCCAGATACCACGGCGATGCGCGTTTTGATTTGCTCTATGCCCGACAGATGCTTCGCGTCACCAATGCGCTGAAAAACAATGGCACGCGAATCGCTGATGAATGGCCCGAAGTACAGAAACGAATGGGTGCGCAGCCGCCATCCGATGAGTACAAAGTAAGATACAACAAGATCCGGACGATTGAAGGAACGCTGAATCGTCAGGCCAAAACGGCATATCAGCAAATCCATCCCGAACAATGTGAAAACTGCACAGATCAGCTTTTCAGTTTTACTGGTGAAATGTATGATCGCGGCGAAATGATGGACTATCGCCAGGCAGTGGCATCGTTGTATAACTACAAACCAAATGAAGCATCCAGACTGGTGAATATACTCGACATGAAACTCAGGCGCGCGGTTGCAGATCATGATGATGCCGCACTTGCTGCGACTCTGGCCGAAATACAAAAAGAAGTTGAAAACTATCTGGTACTGCATCCAAATATCGAGAGTATTTGGAATTTCTGGCTGGATGTCGTTTCGGCTTACGGCGTGGATGCCCCAAATATCACACCTCAAATGCGTTCTCTGTTGCAGGATGCCGGTTTTACTGCCGATGCAGAAAGCTGGTTTCAGCGCTATCTGTCGGCGCGAGTGAATGCATACGATCGATGGATGCGATATGCAAAGCATTGTATGCGTCACAATAAACCAGACGAAGCGACCAAGGCCTATGAAACTGCATCCAGACTCAAGCCACAGGATGATGCCATCGCGTCACGTGTCGACATGATGCGCTTTTTGTCCGCCACAAATGCGCCAAAAGATAGTTTCGAAGAGCCTTATATAATAAAGGATATTCCAGGTAATCATTCCAAGGATTCAGGAGGCGTCGTTTTTCTTTTGGACAACAAAGTCATCCGTATTCTGCCGAATGGTTTATATACGACCTATTCTCAGTTTGCCTTTGAAGTTCTCGATGAACATGAACTGCAAACATGGCGAAGATTTAATATCCATTATTCTGCCATTGATGAAAAAGTAGAAATTTTGTCTGTAAAAGTCACCAAAAAAGATGGTTCTGTAAACCGGCTCTACACGACTTCGGATTTCGACACAGGATCCAGTGAAGAGAAAATGTATTACGACTCGCGGGTATTACAGATTCAGATTTCCGATCTCTCTGTTGGAGATCGCGTTGAATATCAGTACAAAGTCACCAAAACCCACCGCGAAGCCAGCAACATGATTCATTTCTCCGATTCGCGGGTTTTTCAAAGAGATCATGTCAATCAATGGTTCAAATATACGGTCATTGCCCCCAAATCCATTCCCATCCGCATGATGCTTCATCACGCCGATGGTTCTATTGATTTCCCGGCAGTATCCGAAACAAAGGACGATATCACTGTCACCACTTTTGAAAAGAAAGATATTCCGCGTTTTATCAATGAGCCCAAATCACCCGGATGGGGAGAGCTGGGAGATCAATTATTCATTACATCTTTTGATTCATGGGATCATTATGTGAAGTGGCACAATGATATATTGCTTCCGCAATTGAAAATTGATGATGCGATTCGCGCAAAAGTCAAAGAGCTAACTGACGGTGTCACAGACCCGCTTCAGAAACTTAAAAACATCTATTATTTCGTCGTCAAATCCACCCGCTACGTCGCACTCGAGTTTGGCATTCATGGGTGGAAACCCTATCCGGTGACCAAGATCTTTGAACGACGATTTGGTGACTGCAAAGATAAAGCCAGTCTGCTCAAGGTCATGCTCGATGAAGCCGGCATTCCCACGGATTTCGTTCTGATTCGGGTATATGATCGAGGGGATATCAACATGCCTGATTTAGCTTTTCCGTATCTTTTCGGGCATGCGATTGTATATGTTCCGCAGTTCGATCTCTATCTCGACGGCACCGCAGAATTCAGCAGTATCTATGAACTTCCTGACATGGATCGAAATACATGGACGTTGATTACAAAAGATGATGGTTCCTATACGATTCGAAAATCGCCAGCATCGAAAGCCGAAGATAACTATTTCAAAGAAAACTATTATTTTGACCTCACAGATAAAACACAAATCAGTTATCAGTTCGACGCGGAATACAACGGCAACCAGGCGCCATTTTATCGCAGCCATTTCGAAGTTAAAGAGTTGCAGCGCGAAAGACTGGAATCCAGGCTTGCCGGTAAGATTGCAGGTACACACATCAATAGTTTTGAATTCTCAGATCTCTCAAATTACGATATCCCTGTTAAAATCTCCGCAAATGCGACAACATCCCTCTCAGATATCGTCAGCGTTGATGACAGAAAAATGCTGATATATCCTTCAATTCAAGTCAGACACCTGGCCAAATCGCTCGCGCCTACTACCCAGAGACGCCTGCCGCTTGATTTGTGGCAGCCATACAGTTTCACGTTACAATATACATTCGTTCTTCCTCCGGATGCCAAAATCGTTCTGCCGGACGATCTCATTGAAAATAGCAAATTCGGTCGCATCGAAATCCGCGCCAGACTTGAGCAAAATAAACTCGTCACCACTGTTTTCTTTGCACTCGAACAGACAAAAATATCCCCCGAAGAATACGATGAGTTCCAGGCATTCATACAAAAATACGATAATCGGCTCAACACCCAGTATATCATCGGACTGCCATAGTATCTTTTAATGGGGGGGGCCGGGCCCCCTGCGCGTCTATTGGCTGCGCCAATACGACGCTACCCCCGAATGCGGGGCTGCCGCCCCGCAACGCCCCGGTCCTGCGAAATCCTGCATTTCATAGAGGTCGCAACATGATGTTCACAAAACCCCATTTCTTCTCCATCGCCATCGCATGCCTGATCTTTAACGCCGGATGCGCTTCGACTTCCAGTCCCACGCAACCCACAGCAACCGCGATTTGGCACAACTGGCCCAGGCACGATCAAATCCCCGCCAGCCTGAATGATATCATTGAGCAAATGGCTGCCGGCAATCTGATCCAGGCCGAAAATGCACTCACCGATGATTTGCGCGCTTCCAGTCCGAC
>CAMKRB010000426.1 GCA_946415045.1 uncultured Myxococcales bacterium | reverse complement strand
ATTTGGTGGGAGACAATGCTACACGATACCACATGCGGCATGTGTCATTTTACTCAATACCTATCGGATAACTTTACCAAAGGAGAGACCATGCGATATTTTCTCATTCTAAACAGTATTCTGGCATTGTGCGTATGTGCATGCGAGCAGGCAACACCGGACGATTTGCAGAGTAATGACATTCTGCGTTTGCAGAAGACCACCATCGTAAACGGGCAAGCAATAACAGGTGATGACCACATGAACGTCGTTACACTCGCGGCATTCATTGGCGGAAATTATTATTCGACATGCACAGGAACGCTGATTTCACCGAACGCCGTGATCACCGCAGGCCATTGTGTCGACAGCAATGCAAACCCCTATTTAAATCAATTGGTAATCGGTTTCGGGCAAAGACAATCCAAACTGCAGGCCTATGAAATCGACAAAATCATCCAGCATCCCGACTATTATTTCGATTCCGACAAAGTGGGAAGCACCATACGAAACGACGTTGCCATTATCAAACTCAAAGAATCGGTGCCAGCGTCGAAAGCAGCCCCGGTCAGGGTAATGCCGCCGGCACTTGATGTTACCAATGACGATATCATGAGCACCGAGGGGGTTGTACTGAATGCCGTCGGTTTTGGCGTCAGAGATCCGAGTGATCTGTCATCATCAGGAGTGAAATACGAAACGGAAACCAAGATAACGCATCGATGTTCCAAAAGTGATTGCAGCGGCGATCATAACTTGCTGCCTGGCTTTTTCTATACCGACAACAGTAAAACCGGCGTATGTCACGGAGATTCAGGGGGCCCGGCATTCATCACCCTTGACGGCATCCAGTACATCATAGGGGTCGCAAGCTATGTCACGAGTATGCAGTGCAATAAGGTCGGGGCTTACAGCATCGTCAGTGATTACTACGATTTTATCGCACAGAATGTAGACAACATGGGAGCAAAAGACCCGGAAATCTGTGACAATGGAATCGACGACAACGGCGACAATAAGACAGACTGTAATGATCCCTGGTGTTTTGATGTGAAAGCCTGTATTCCCGAGGACTGCAGGAACAAGAAGGATGATAACGAGGACGGGCTGACAGATTGCGAAGATCCGAAATGTGCAGTGACGCTGGTATGCCAGCCGGAGATTTGTGACGACGGCATCGACAATAATGACAACGATTACATCGACTGCAGCGATCCCCAGTGCAAGGACAATATTGTTTGCCAGCCCGAAATCTGCGATGACGGCATCGATAACAATAGCAATCAAAAAGTCGACTGTGACGATATCCAATGCGCCAGAGATTTGGTTTGTCAGCCTGAAATCTGCGATGACGGCGTGGATAATAATGGCAACGACAAAGCAGACTGCGACGATCCACAGTGCGAACAGAGCTCAATTTGTCTGCCCGAAATCTGCGACAATGGCATCGACGACAATGGCGACAACAGGATAGACTGCAACGATCCAAAATGCCGCAAAGCACAGGTTTGTCAGCCCGAAATCTGCAGCGACGGAGTCGACAACAATGGCGACAACAAGGCAGACTGCGACGATCCCCAGTGTGCAGACAATATCATATGCCAACCCGAAATCTGCAACGATGGCATCGATAACAACGGCAATGACCAGATAGATTGCGCGGATTCCCAATGTGCCGGACACGACGCATGCGTCAGCAGCGATCCATCCGACGACTGTTCTGCCGCCCCATTGCAAAGATCCGGAACAAACACAGGCATTCTGGCGATTCTTGGATTGCTTGGCCTTGCTGTGAGAAGACGCATATCCAAAGGGAATCATGCGTGATCGAGCGAGTGCCATCCATATGATAACCCAAACGTACCATTTAACATTTCACCACCATTATCCGAATCGATGGCGAGCAAAGTGCCCGCATCGACAGCATCTTGCTGCTGTTGAGGATAATCGGGCGCCGTATGCAACGCATAGGCGCACGCGCAGTGCGTATCGACCCAAAGGTCGATAGCACGCGCCACACAAATAAAATTCACACACAACGCATTATTTAGATTTTTAATTGAATTTTATTCACCCAACAGCTATAGAGGCGACGCGGAATTGGCCGCATCAATGATTGAATAGAGAGAGATTGGCGATGAAAGTTCGAATATTTCCGATTGTTTTGGCATTAATGGCAACGGCGTGCGACGCAAAAAACCAGGCTGATAATGTCTCTTTGACGGCGCAGAATGCGGGGATCATCAACGGCACTGAGGTCACGGGCAACAACCACCCCAATGTGGTATCGCTCAAAGCTTATGAAAATTCGATGTGTACCGGCACACTGATTACGCCGAATTTTGTACTCACGGCTGCGCACTGTGTCGATCCGAACGATGATGATGTGATGATGTACAGGGACGATTTACAAATCGGCATAGGTCAAAAAGTATGGGACCTTGACCACCTGTATGATATCGAGGCGTTCTATGTGCATCCAAAGTACTCGATGGAAACACTGGATCACGATATTGCACTGATAAAGCTGAAGACTCCGGTACCGGAATCGGTTGCCAAGCCAGCCGTGGCAATGCCTCCTTCGCTCGATTTGACAGGCAGTGACATCGATGCCAAAGGTGGCGTTTCCGTCAAACTTGTGGGTTTTGGCAACCGTGACATCTATGGATGGGGAGATGATGGAGAAAAGTACGAAACCGAGCTGAGGATTTACGCGCGTTGCCCAATGGACGAATCGTACAGTAGAAACTGCACCTCCAGCCGGCTGCAGGAATTTGGTGAGTTGTCAAACGGTATATTCTATGTCGATGGAACGCAAACAGGTCCATGTTTCGGTGATTCTGGCGGTCCTGCTTTATATTGGCGCGACGGCGTTCAGTACGTGATTGGCGTGGCCAGCTTTGTAGCCACCGGAATATGCAACGATTTGGCGGGATATACTATCGTCAGCGATTTTTATGACTTCCTTGAGGAGCATGTCACTGATCTGCATGCAGCCGATCCGGAAATCTGTGACGACGGCATCGATAACAACGGCGACAACAAGATTGACTGCAACGATCCTCAGTGTGCCGACGCTTTGAAATGCCAGCCGGAAATCTGTGACGACGGCATCGATAACAACGGCGACAACAAGATAGACTGCGACGATCCTCAGTGTGCCGACGCTTTGAAATGCCAGCCGGAAATCTGTGACGACGGCATCGATAACAACGGCGACAACAAGATAGACTGCGACGATCCTCAGTGTGCCGACGCTTTGAAATGCCAGCCGGAAATCTGTGACGACGG
>CAMKRB010000425.1 GCA_946415045.1 uncultured Myxococcales bacterium | reverse complement strand
ACAGGCGCAGTGTTTGCAGGAATTTTCGGTTATAAATACAAACATTATAACGACAGCAAAAACCTCACTTTCCATTTCGCACCAAATCATGCATCCATTGCGATGACTTTTTAAGGAGATCTCTAATGCATAAATATATAATCGCGATATCAATCCTTGGTGCCATTCTATCTTCAGCATGCAGTGAGCAAACGATTTATAGTTCATGCACAGAAGGTATGGTGATTTGTGATGGGAACCGAAGGCTTGAATGCATCGATTCAAACGGCGCAACAGAATGGCAGACAGTAGAAGAATGCGCAGTGGGTTGCTTTGCAGACGTTGGCAGAACGTTTTGCAGCGTGTTCGATAGCAACGGCATCCAGCAGGAATCCTATCTTTGCAAAGATGGCTATCTCCATAAATACGATATCATCGACAGCAAATCCGGCAAAAAGACTGAATTCGTTTTTGAATGTCCAAACAAAACATGTAAAGACACGACAAACTGTGAATGCAATCCGGAGTTGTCGTGTCTCGATGGCTGTCAGAGCGACGGTTCGTGCAAACCAAAAGAAGGCTGTGCATATGGAAATAACGATGATGGTTCGTGTAAAAAAGCGGATGGCTGCGTTGCCGGATATGAGGATAATGGCACATGTACACCGTTGGATTGCTATATTGGTAACGAAGATGATGGATCATGCATTAAAGCGATAGGATGCCCACTCGATTCAAAAGGTAATGAATTAATAGGCTTGGATGGTGCATGTCTTGACTGTAAAAGTGGAATTATCACTGATGGTGATGAAAAAGGGAAATGTGAAAGACTGGAGGGTTGCAAGCTTGGCTGGGCTCCGGATGGTTCATGTATTCAGGCCGCCAGTTGTTTGCTTGGTTATCAGGATGATGGTACATGCAAAGGCTGCGCAAATGGTGTAGGCAGTGATGGGCAATGCATCAGGTCACAAAATTGTAAGATTCAGGATCGCTGGAACGACGATGGCTCATGTATAAACAAGCTGGGATGTGTGATTTCAAAGATGACTGAAGACGGTGGGCTGACATTTTGGGATGATAAAGGAGATTGCCTGCATGCAAATTGTATCCAGGCTGTTGAACCCAATGATAACGGCACCTGTCCGTGCAATAACGCTGAAGCATGTTTTGATGATGGCGCTCTAATCGACGAAAGAACCATGAACTGTTCTTTTAATGAAGTTATCGATAAGAACTCAGTGTATAAAGATAATTATAATGCTAGTGAACAATGCAGGATCTATGAAGCCTGTGCAGATGGACAATGCTATTGCGAACTCAATCACGAATTTTATGTAAATGGTGAATACTATTGCACGGATGCTGCCAATTGTGGCAGATGCAAGCGCATAGACAGCAACGGCAATCACATGTACGACTGGTTCGAAAACAAAGCGTTAATTGCTGATTATAATCGAGAAAAACCGACAGAATGCTGGTGGAGCAGCGATTGGGAGAATACAGAAACCCGGCCAGCTGATTGCAAAAACGCACTCAGTCCTAATTTTTGTAACACCACCGCAAACCGCAATGCGATATGCACCAAACTCGCAGAAACCGATGAGTCTTTTGAAGGGGAGGTATTCTGCGACAGCTTCATCGACTACCATTGCGGCACCAAATGCACTTCGGATGAACAATGTATGGAGGGTTTTATCTGCAGACAAACAGATGGACGATGTTCGGCAGATAGTTTTACAACGGTGTGGAGCAGTGATTTAAGAGAGAAAATATATAAGAATTTAAGCAACAATGAGTTAACTTTACTAATGTTCCAAACAGATAAAGGCGATTGCCAACTTGAGATTTGCCCGGACTGGGAAGAAGGAAAAGAATGTGATTTCCAACCATATAATAACTGCTCAAATGGGATAAATATTCGTTTCGAAGGGATAGTCCCTACGCCGGGTAAGGAATTGATTGTTAAAATAAAAGGAAAAGTTAATGGCGTCTATATTACTAATAATGTCTCCTGGTATTTACCATATTTAAAAGAAATACGTTCATTTGGTGAAGTCGGCTTGGGACAAGCGAGTCATGGAGCTTTTGAAGGATGTACGAATCTAACAAAAGTATCCTCCGTAGACATTCCAGATCCTACGAAATTAGTCTTAGAGAGAATGTTCATCTATGCGAATCAATTTAATCATTCTATTGAGAATTGGGATGTCTCGAGCGTTACAAGCATGAAAAAGCTTTTTTGGAAAGCTTTTTCAGATGATTTTAAAAGTGGAAAGTTTAATCAGCCGCTGAGCAAATGGGATGTTTCAAATGTCGAGAACATGGCAGACATGTTGGGATGTACAAGTTATAACCATCCTTTGAACAACTGGAATATTTCAAAAGTACAAGATATGGCTGGCTTGTTCGGACATAGTTCTTTCAACCAACCGCTCAACAACTGGGCAAATTTGTTTTCCGATAACGTAGACATACACTATATGTTTATGGAAGCAAGGATTTTTAATCAGAATTTGAGCAATTGGAATTTATCTGTAGCCCCCCAAGACATAAAAAAACTATTCACCGGAAGCGGATTAGTCCTTGATTATATCTCAGAGTTCAGTGAAAACAACCTTTGTAAAATATATAAATCAAACACATGGAGTAATATCAAGGATGAGATTGACAGGATGTATAGTGAAGGAGAAATTTCAATCGATCCTAAAACAAAATGTCAATAATCCACGGGACCACCTACATACGGCCAATAACTCCCATCATCCCCATCCCCACACATAACCAGCTACCATATTGAGGCAACCCTCCCCCACTCGCCGCGTATCCCGCACGGGATAGCGGCGAGTGCGAGCCGTATGCGTTTGCGCATAGGCGAGCGTCAAAAAAAATGTCGCTGTGGGTTGCAAAAATTTGAAAATCCGCGTATGTACGCGCGTGTTTTGGCCGGGCACTGTCTGACCGGCGGTTTCGTTATGGAGTTCCAAATGGACGACCCCCTCAGTTATCACTTATGTTTGCATAGATTCTGAGGAAGCGTCTGTCTTCCTCGGGCTTTTGTGAGGAAGACCATGAGACAATATCTGCTGTGGCTTTTTGATTTTCCGTTATGTTTTGCATAATTTGGTAACAACCGAATTTTAATGCAGAATATTGTGGAGAATTGTAAGATGCCTGAAGAAAAAAGACCACATGAGATAACTTTTGATGATTTGTGGGAAATCTGGCCGACGCTGCATGAAGACGATCGCGCCGAGTGGTTTGCGCAGCTCAACCATGAGGATGCTGACGACTTTTTCGAGTCGATTCCTTGCG
>CAMKRB010000424.1 GCA_946415045.1 uncultured Myxococcales bacterium | reverse complement strand
CGCATGTGGATTCGGCTTGTTATAGTTCTTTTTAACATTGTTATTCACATTATTCACTTTGCTGCGATCTGCAGGACGTGCACTGTTTGCGACTCTGGGGCCTACAGAAGCTGAATGGCTGTTACCCGGACGCGCAGGCACGTTCACGTTTTCGGCAAATGCTACCGAAGAAATGCCCAGTGATAATGAAATGGCCAATAATCCGTTCAACCATGAAAGTTTCATCTTTTTGCTCCTTATTTAATAATGTATCAGGATGAAAGTCTGTGTCGCGTGTCGATGCACGCTTCTGAAAAAGTAATTATGCACGTAGCGTGCCAAGATTATTTTTTTACATCGACTAAAAAGCCGCCGTATGCCAACAGGCATAGGCGGTCATTTTTGCACCGTATGCCGCAGGCATAGGTGCAAAAGCCGGGCGTGTCTGCAACGCAGACAGCCCGGCATCATGCAGGCGTTTCTGAATCCTGTGCACCATTGACTTTGATTTCGACTTTGTCGTCGGTGCAATCGAAAGCGAGACCGGATTTTTCGGCGTTCAGATGGAAGTTGGCGGTGCCGCCGTCGTGTAATTTTCCGAACAGAATTTCGTCGGCGAGTTTGAGAGAAATCTCGCGCTGAATCAGTCGTGCCATAGGTCTGGCGCCGAATTGCGGATCGTAGCCGTGTTCGGCCAGCCACTGCCGTGATGCATCATCCAGCTGGATGGCAACATGTTTTTCGGCAAGTTGTGCCTCAAGTTCACGGATTTGACGCGAAACGATTTGCACCATGGTCGGAGGCGTGAGCGCATTGAACATGACGATATCATCGAGACGGTTTCTGAATTCGGGCGAGAAAGTGCGCTCGATGTCCTTCATCCCCTGCGAAACATCGATTTCGTGGCCGAATCCGATGCGCACCTTGTTCATTTCCACGCCGCCGGCGTTCGAGGTCATGATGAGAATGACATTGCGGAAATCGGCAGATTTTCCGGTGTTATCGGTTAATTTTGCCACATCCATCACCTGCAGCAGCAAATCGTAAATGCTGGGGTGTGCTTTTTCGATTTCGTCCAGCAGCAGGACGCAATTGGGCTTGGCGCGAATCGTTTCCGTGAGCAATCCGCCGCGTTCGAATCCCACGTAACCGGGAGCAGAGCCGATGAATTTAGAAATCGTATATTCCTCGCGGTATTCGCTCATATCGAAGCGCACGAAAGGCATGGAGAGAATGCTGGCGAGCTGTCGTGCGACCTCGGTTTTTCCGACACCGGTGGGCCCGGCAAAAAGCATGCAGGCGACAGGTTTGTTTGGCACACGAATACCTGCGCGTGACAATTTGACCAGATTGATAACGGTTTCGATGGCCTGATCCTGTCCAAAGATGACGTTTTTCATGCGTTCAGCGGCAGTTTTGAGCTGCCCTGTTTCGTCCTTGGAAACATGCAGATCGGGAATTCTGGCGATGTTGGTGACGATTTTTTCGATTTGCGGCACATCGATGATCGCGAGCTGTTCATCGAGCGGATGCATGCGATTGGCTGCCCCGGCTTCGTCGATGACATCGATGGCCTTGTCGGGAAAACGGCGCTCGGGCATATATCGTCCAGCCAGCAATACTGCGGAATCCAGCGCATCATCTGTATATTCGACATGATGGAAATCTGCGTAATGTTCGCTGATGGCATGAATGATTTTCCGGGTGGTTTCTTCATCCGGTTCTTCGACATCGAGTTTGTGGAAACGCCGCAACAAGGCGGAATCGGACTGAAGCACGCGTCTGAATTCCTCGTAGGTCGTCGTTCCGATAAGGCGGATGCGGCCTTTGGCGAGTTCCGGCTTGAGCAATGTGAGGATTTCCTGGGAACCGCCGCTGCGATCTGTTCCAGCAGCGCTGTGCATTTCGTCGATGAAGAGAATCGCATTTTTGCGGCGTTTGACATACCGGATGATGGTTTTGAGGCGGCCTTCCATTTCGCCGCGGAATTTCGTCCCAGCCATGAGCGACGGGATGTCGACGCTGTAGATCTCAGCACCGGTCAGGTCATTCGGCACATCACCGAGCGCAATGCGGCGGGCAAGACCTTCAACGATGGCAGTTTTTCCGACACCGGCATCACCCAGTATCAGCACATTGCATTTGGTGCGACGCAAGAGCGCCTGACAGCACGTTTCGATCTCGCGATCCCGGCCCACGACTGGATCAATTTTGCCGTCTCTGGCCATGCGAACGAGCCGTGTCACATATTTCTTTATCAGATGAAAACCGGCGTCATTGCCGCCATCCATCAGACTGGGACTGGCACCGTTCGCTTCATCATCTTCCTCGGCATCTTCTGCATCATCGTCGTCATCATCCGACATATCTGAGAAATCGCCGAAATCGGATTCCGCGCTATCGACGTCTTCGTCGGAAGCATCGTCTTTATCGGGATCTCCAAGCAATATGGGATCGTCGCCCAGGAGCTCTCCCTGTTTCAGCGCGGCCTCGCTCAAATCCTTGATCTGATCGGGGGAATGTTCCGAGGCCCACCGCATGAGTGCAATCGATTTGAGGCCGATGGCTTTGAAAACGGCCACACAATAAGACGACTCATCGTTGAACATCTGAATGAGGAAATCGATTTCGCGGGGAAACTGCCGGCCGGAGCTGATGGCCTGAAGCAGCGTCTGTTCGATGAGAGATTTGAGCGATTCGGTAAGGACAGCGATTTCGTCCCCAACCTTAATCTGTGGCGCAACCTCAAGGATTTCGCGGAAATAGCGTTCAAGCTGACTCTGAACGAAATCGCGCGGGACGCCGATCGTCGCAAAAGCCGCGCGAACCTCGTGAAGATCCAGCATGACATAGAGAAAATGCTCACGCGTGGTGTAGTAATTGCGATGTTTAATGGCAACATCCTGAGCATCGGACAACAATTTTTCGAGTTGAAATGGTTCCATGGGCTCACTTTAATCGAGTAGAAGATTCTGAATCATCAGAACGGAATAAAACGCTGCCCCTCCAGGAAACCGGAAAGCGCAGCGATGAGATACTGAGCGCCGAAACGCAATAGTCAAGCGCGAGATCAGGTCTCGATACCTGCGCGCAGCGGATATCCGGCAGCTTCGGCACGCTGATGCACATCGCGCACCTTCATCTCAGCGATTTCTTTGGGATAGGTACCTGCGACGCCTTTGCCGCGCCGATGCACATGATTCGTGATACGGATGGCATCCGGCTCGGATTTGTGGAACACCTCGATGAGTATGGAGATGACGAAATCGAAGGTCGTATAATCGTCGCCGGCTGCGGAATGGACCATCTCGAAC
>CAMKRB010000423.1 GCA_946415045.1 uncultured Myxococcales bacterium | reverse complement strand
TATCACTGAATACATGAAGATAAGTATATTATGTTCGAGTGTACATCTGTTGGTCTTATGCCGGAGGATGATCTGTTAATTCAGAGTGATGAGTTTTATTTGATGGCAGAATATGGCGATTTTCCATATTCGGATTCAACACGGAGCATACGATGTCGAAACGATTTTACATATTTTCACTGGCTGCAGCAGTAACCATGTTCTATACAGCTGGCTGCAATGATGACCATAAATCCGCGCGTTCCAAACAGCCCGAATGCACAACAGAAATGCCGGATGAATCCTGCGAATGCATTGGTGGAGAATGGCAGAATTGTAATCATGAAGACGGTTGCACAACAGAAAAGCCGGATGAATCCTGCGAATGTATAGGTGGGGAATGGCTGAATTGCAGCATAGAAACCGATTGTCCGGAGTCCATGCCCTATAATGCCAGCGATTGTACATGTGTGGATGGCACATGGCAATACTGCACCTATAGCTGCGCCGAGACGTGTACAAACGGTAATACATGCGATCCCACCAAAGGCGAATGCAACTGTATGGGCCAGCAGTGCGGTGCCAATGGAATGTGCACAGAATCCGGCTGCATGTGTGGCGAAAACGTTTGTCTTTCGACGGAATACTGCGCGAATGGCGATTGTCTGTGCAATGTAGATAACAGAATCTGTGGTGAATTTGAAACCTGCACGGAAGAAGGCTGCCGCTGCCAGGGGGACATCTGTGAAGATCCTGAAATATGCACAGAAACCGGTTGTCAGGTGCCCAAACCCATGATCGTCCTATCCAAAGAACACCTTGAAATCCCTGAGGACGGACATGACAATGACCATAGCACGATAACACTCAATCAGAAACCGAATAACAATGTTACCGTGAGCTGGGAACAAGAAGCAGATGGCGTTGTGTGCAGAGAGATGTTCACAGATGCACATGAGGTTGTCTTAACAACTGACAACTGGAATACCGGATCTGTTATTTATTGCCAATCCAGTTCATTTGATTCTGACCAGATCGTCGACAATAAAACAATCACGCGCACCTTTACTGCGACGAGCGATGCAGCGGAATGGGATGGCATTGCCAATGAAATATCGATCCGCATACTGGATTCGGACCATGCCGGTTTTGAGGTCGGCTGTGGCACAGTCGAAGCGGAGAGCTACATGGAGACAACGGTATGGAACTGCACACAAGCGACGACCAGTGAATATGGAAGCCTTAGCGATATTATATCAAAACTGGGCATTTCTTCCACACCATATTTTCATAGTGATATTGCGCTGAAGCTCACCGCAAACCCGCAATGTAACATAAAAATTGAGGCATCCATAGCCAATGACGATGGTACGACAGAACCATACGGTGAACTGTATGGTGAACTGGCCGCATCCGGCGTGACATTTAATGCGGAGAACTGGGACAAAGTACAAAGGATTGCGCTGAAAGGCAAAAGTGACGGTACACAAGTCAATACAACGCCGCATACCTATACCATTACGCTTCATCCCGTGGTCGACAGCAGCTGTGTCGATGAATGGAAAGCATTGCCGGATTATACAATTTCTGTGCTGAATGAGGACACTGAAGGCGCATCTATCTTTGTCAATCCTGGTATGGACAAGATACCGGAATCCAACCAGCAGGTGGTATCCTATGTCGAATTGAACACAGAGCCGGGAGCTGAGACAACGCTTACAGCAAAGATAGATCCGCCAACAGACAGATGTACACTTCTAAACGGCCTCCTTGGAGATCCGGTTACAGAATACAAGCTCACCTATACCAAAGACAATTATAATGAAGTACAAATGCTCGTTGTTCGAAGTATCGACAACGAAATCGACGATGGCGATGCGGCATGCAATATACTGCTTACGGGATCATCTTCAGATACAAACCCGGAAACGACGTACAACGGCATTACAAAAGTCATCCGGAAAACCGTAATCAATGATGATATAGCCGGCATAAAAACCGTTGAATATGATTCAAAACTGGTTGAGAAAAAAGCGCAAAACAATGGTATCGACAGTGGCTCATGGAAGATTCGGCTTGATTCCAAACCACTGGCAAATGTCACGATCACTCCGGAAGTTATAAATGCTTCTGAAACAGACACAGATATCCATTTGAAAGTGACATCCGAACCACTTGTATTTACGCCTGAAAACTATAACACACCGCAAAGTGTCATCTATCAGTCGGTGAAAGATAATAAAGTTACTGAGGATATTTCGGTTTCTTTATCAGCCAAAGCAACTTCCGAAGATTCCAAATATAACAATACATCTGGAAAGATTGATATTACTGTCCAGAATTCAGATGCTGCGGCTATATCATCTTCCTTTGATTATTTCTATCCAAAGAACGTCCTTCGTGAGCGCAGACCGCTTGAATATCAGCTCATTTTCCTCAAGCTAACGAGCATTCCAACAAACGATGTGACCGTCACGCTCATGCCGCAAAGTGATCGCATCACGCTGTCCAGCACACAGCTCACGTCTCCTGCAACAGAATCCAAATCGTCAACATTCGTGATTAAACCGGAAAAAGCAACATCATTACAATTGGCGGCTTATGTCTATCCCGTCGACAACAAAGTAAAAGATGGGAATGCAAGTACAAAGATTAAGCTTACTGCCGCTTCGTCTGACAGCAATTACGATGGGATAAAGACAGAATCAGGCTCTGTCACTGTATATGACAACGAGAATCCGTTTAAACTGAAGATTGCATGTACTGGACAAGCACTGTGTACAAATGCGAATAACGTATCCCAATGCACATTTTCTCTTGAACAGGGTAACAAACCAACCAGCGGCGATGTATTCGTCTATTGTGATGATTCACCCAACACCTATTTTGGGGTAGATTTCCGTACAAATTCGTTCCTGCTCAATCCGGACAACGATTATTCATTTACGACAACGCAGCCGCTCCGATCATCGCAATGTGACAGCAATCCGAATGCCAATGGCGTTGGCACGGATACATTTACCTGCCATGCAGAGGGGAATAATTTCTATGCCCGGGGGACGGGAACAATAAAGTATATTTATAATAAATAGTATGCGGCGGGTAACTGTTTAGCCGGGGCTCTGCCCCGGACCCCGCCAAGGGCCTGAGGCCCTTGTAACCCGCAATATTTTTTACATGCTGCCATATCTTGCCAGATAATATGGCTGCAAATGACGAAATGGGGCCCTGTCCACAGTTCGCAATATCAAATGCGCTTCGTTTCTCGCGCCAAAGCGCTTCAACTTGCGCATTTAATTTGCTCACTGGCCTCTCGATTCGCACCG
>CAMKRB010000422.1 GCA_946415045.1 uncultured Myxococcales bacterium | reverse complement strand
CGTCCCTCAGATCTGGTATCGCGAGGGATTTGACGATTACGCAAATCAGATTCGCGACACGCTCAACATCCGCAAAATGTCGGTGAATGTGATGCGCAAACCGACGACAGAAGACGATATTCTGGTGGTCTGGGGACAGCCCGAAGCCGCATCCCTTGGTCTTGGACAGAATGCACCCGTCGTTACCGGTACGCGTGCACAAGGCAGCGACAACAAACTGGACGATATCACCGACAGCGTGAACAAAAACAAGCAAAGTGTTGACAAAGCCAACCAGGCTGCCGACTCGCTCACCAAATGGTAATCCGCGCTGTTGATTCACTTCTCTGAATTCCAAAGGGTATCAGCCCTTTGGAATTTCTTTTATTATCACAGGAAAAACATGAAAAAACTCATCACTATCGCATCCATCCTAATCCTCACTTCATTGGCCGCATGTTCGCCAAGCGAGAAAAATGCAACACAAGTCAATGAACAGAATGTGCAGAATGCACAGAATGCGCAGGCAGCCGAAGCTCCGGCAGCTCCGGCCCCCAAAGCCGATCCGGCACCTGCCGCACAGCGTGATGATGCCGCATTTGCCAAACTGCTCGATCCTTCCAGGCTCAACGAAACTGCGCCCGATACATTCATCGTCGAAGTCAAGACGACCAAAGGCATCGTAAAAATCGAGCTTCACCGCGACTGGGCACCCAAAGGCGTCGA
Source organism: uncultured Myxococcales bacterium (assembly GCA_946415045.1). Lineage (GTDB taxonomy): Bacteria > Myxococcota_A > Bradymonadia > UBA4248 > UBA4248 > UBA4248. Next base: position 2,611 of record CAMKRB010000422.1, on the reverse strand, counting down.
CAGGTTCTATAATCTCGTCAAAGCCGGATTCTTCTCTGACATCGCGATTTTCCGCATGGTCAAAGGCTTTGTGATTCAGTTCGGCATCCACGGCGCACCCATTGTGAGCAGTGCGTGGGAAGATGCCCGCATCGAAGATGATCCCGTCAAAGAAAGCAATGTGCGCGGAACGCTCACGTTTGCAACCGGAGGTCCCAACACCCGCACCACACAGCTCTTCATCAATCTGAACGACAATATCCGCCTGGATATGATGGGATTTGCCCCAATCGGTAAGGTCATTGAAGGCATGGATATCATCGATGCACTCAACTTCGAGTATGCCGAACGCCCCAATCAGGGTCGCATCCATGCGCAGGGTAATGCATACCTCAAAGCGCAGTTCCCCAATCTCGACTACATCGAGTCAATGACAATAAAATAATAATAATTTTCCTGCAGTCTTTCTTTGACGGCTTACGGCCGTAAGCACATTTTTTGCAGCTACACGCCGCAGCGGGTAGGGGGTATGCCACCGCGCCCCTGCCGCCATCGTGTCGGCGGGAGAATTCATGCGCTCGTCAGGATTGCTTGAAGCCGCATGCCGTCAAAAATAACTGCAAAAAAATATAGATTCACTGTAGCGAACGCAATTGACAAAAGGAGATTTGCCCATGTGTTCTGGTTTGAAATGCGGATGGATCGTAGCCTGTATAGCAGCACTCGCAATTGCCGGGTGCAGCGATGACGACAATGACAACGGCAATAAAGGCGCCAATTCCAACCAACCCGTGACGCCCGAACCTCAGCCACAAAACTGCGGAGATATCACGGCATCGGGCAAATGCAGCGGCGACGAATTCAAATATTGTTACAATGGTGCGCTCAAAACACAAAACTGCGCACTCGACGGCAATACATGCGGTCTGCTTTCGGCCCAGACAAACAACTATGGTTGTGTACCCAAATCGAACACCCCCATACAGCTGGACGAAGAGTGCGGTGAAATCACCGAATCCGGTGTCTGCCGCGATACAATCGTTGTATATTGCAAAGACAACAAACTCGAATCCTACAATTGCGCAATCGAAAACAAAACCTGTGGCGAGCAATCGGATGCAACGCATACCTGGCATGAATGCATCGCAACGACGCAGCCCCCCGGTCCATCCAACGATTTGAATACAGCCGAAGACTGGGCACGGGCCCGCATTGCTGGCACGGTTTCGACCGAAGAAGCATTCAATGCCATCGCATACAAAGGCGGATTTCCAGTCGTCACCGACGACAACACCGTGATATTTATGCACTGGTACGAAGGCGGTGACTGGAAAGTCGTCGGTGATTTCAATGAATGGAATACCAGCAGCAACAGCATGCAAAATGATGGTGATGTATGGTATGCCGAAGTTCCTATGCCAGCCAACGCTGCATCCAACGGATACTATAAATTCTACAACACCAACGATTCAAAACACTATGCAGATCCCTGGGCGTTGCATTATGGATATACAAATGATGGCGAGATATCCTATATTGTAAAACCGAACGATGCACACCTCGAAAGATACAATAATTTCAAAAGCCCGCAGGGCTTGAATCCGCGAACACTGCGCATCTACATGCCCGCCGGCAACGGTCCGTTCGATGTATTATATGCGCATGACGGCCAGAATTTGTATGGCGACGGCGTCGCCGGATACGGCAGCTGGAAAGTCGAAGAGAACATGCAAAAAGCCAATGCATCGTTTATGATAGTTGGCATCGACAACATGGGCGACGAAAGATTGTCAGAATATGCATTTGCCGATGAAGACCTCACGCAGGCTGGATATGGCAATGTCGTTGCAAAAGGCGACAAATACGCAAAATTTGTACACGAAACCGTGCGGCCGTTTATAGAATCAAACTATAACGTCACGCAAAAAGCCGGTCTGATGGGCTCATCCATGGGTGGTCTTATCAGTTTATACATTGCGCATCTCTATCCGGATAGTTACAAAGCAGTGCTTGCACTATCGCCCACTACCACATGGGGCCGCTTTAGCCGCGAAGACGGCACAACCATCGAAGATCTCTATGCAGCCGCCGGTCATCGCAACTTTATACTTTACCTCGACAATGGCGGATATGCGCCTCAAGGCGGCGTATGCCCCGCAAAACTCGGTACGCTCGAAGCCTCCAACGACGAATTCTCACGCGATTGCTATTGCTATACCCGGTCATTCGTCGATAAAATGGCATCCATTGGATACACATGGGATACAGATCTCTTCCACCAGTTTGTGGAAGGCGCAGAACACAACGAAGCAGCATGGGCCGCCCGCCTTAAGGATCCGCTCGAAATATTCAAAAATGCACATTAAAGACAGCGCTGTTGTACAAAAGTGGATACAGATTGCTTATGGCTTATGGCTTATGGCTGAGAACCAGAGCCAAACCACAGGCTATAAGCGATTACCGCATGATACTCTGGCAATAAGATATATCCACAAAGGTTCAACACATTCTTATAAATGATTTGATAGCCTGCGGCGCTATTGCGGTTGCAATACGCGCCGCCATGGACGTTCCACGGAACGTCCATACAAATATATATATTACGCTCGCCTATGCGCTCCGCGCATACGGC
>CAMKRB010000421.1 GCA_946415045.1 uncultured Myxococcales bacterium | reverse complement strand
GAAAAATTTCTCAAGGGATGGGGAAAATGGGAAAAATCATCGGAATAGACCTGGGTACGACCAATTCGTGCATTGCCGTGATCGAAGGAAACGAACCGACAGTGATTGTGAATGCCGAAGGCCAGCGCACGACGCCTTCGATGGTTGCATTTACAGCAAAAGGTGAAAAACACGTCGGTATCCATGCCAAACGGCAGGCAGCGGTGAACCCGGAGCGCACAATTTATGGCATCAAACGATTGATTGGTCATCGCGCGAACGACGATTCTGTGAAGGAACTCACCAAAACACTGCCCTACAGCATCGTGCCCAGTTCTTCGGGAGATGCCTGGGTTCAGGTGGATGACACGAGCTACAGCCCGCAGGAAATCAGCGCCATGATCGTGCAGAAACTGCGCGAAAACGCTGAAGCCTATTGCAACGAGCCGGTTACCCAGTGTGTGATCGCCGTTCCTGCATATTTTAATGATGCTCAGCGTCAGGCAACCCGCGAAGCCTGCAAACTCGCCGGACTTGATGTCATGCGCATCATGAATGAGCCTACCCTTGCAGCACTCGCCTATGGCGTCAAAAAGCGCATGACCGGATATGCAGCGGTATTTGATCTCGGCGGCGGTACGTTCGATATCTCCATCCTTCAGTGCAATGAAGGTACGTTCAAAGTCCTTGCAACTGCCGGAAACAACCACCTCGGCGGCAACGATTTCGATTCGCTCATCTATGAATACCTTGCCAACCAGTTCAAGGAAGAGACCGGAATTTCTATCGAAAACGATCGAATGGCCGTTCAGCGAGTGCGGGAAGCAGCCGAATCTCTCAAGTGCGAGCTTTCGACACTCACCGAATCCACTGTGAATCTGCCGTTTTTGGCAATCGGCCCAACCGGCCCAATGCATCTGGCGACGATGGTCACGCGCGATGAACTCGAAGATCTCATTCAGCCGCTCATCGATCAGCTCGACGAACCATGCAACGATGCGCTCGAACAGGCCGGACTCACCGCCGATGACCTCGACGAAGTCATTCTGGTCGGTGGCATGACCAGAATGCCTGCAGTCCGCGATCGCGTCGAAAAAATCTTTGGGCCAAAAATCAGTCACGGCGTCAATCCTGATGAAGCCGTTGCCCTTGGCGCAGCTGTTCAGTCCGGTATTCTCGGCGGCGATATCCAGGAAGTCGTTCTCCTCGACGTCACCCCGCTTAATCTCGGTATCGAGACCGCCGGTGATCACGTTTCTACCATCATCGAACGCAATTCCACCATCCCCATTCAGGCGTCAAAAGTCTTCACAACCACCGAAAACAACCAAAGTTTCGTCCGCATCACCATCACACAGGGCGATTCACGAAAAGCCAGCGAATGTGCGCGTCTCGGCACTTTCATCCTTTCGGATATTCCGCCCATGCCCGCCGGAAAACCCAGAATTGAGGTGCAGTTCTGCATCGATGCCGATGGCGTCGTCAGCGTTCAGGGCATCGAAAGACAGACTGGTGCTGTCAAATCAATTGTGATACAGGATGCCGTTGGGCTCAGCGGTAAACAGCGAAACGAAGCCCAAAGCCGAATTTAATTCATCAAAACACATCATTTCTGATGGCCTGATTCATTCAGGCCATCTTTTTTGTATCTCATGAAGAAAATAGCTCTACTCTTGTTGTCCCTGTGTTTCGTAATCCTGTCGTGCGATGACGAAAAGGAACGCGAAGCCGAACTGCAGAAAAAAGTCGAAAAAGTCAGGACCGTGCTGGCAAATCAGTGTTCACAGGATGCCGATTGCGTCATCACGGGTTGTCACAATTCGCTGTGCCGTGCCATGCCCGAGCCCGAGAATTGCGACCAGAGAATCGTCGTTGCGGTCGAAAATGATGCGGATGTCGATGCCGTGAAACGCATCGTCCGCGAGCAGCTCACTGTCACCGAAGCGGATACGCTCCGAATTGGCGGATATGCTGCAGGCAAGTACACGATCTCGTTTCATGCCGCGCCATCCCAGCGAAAACGCGTCGAATCCGCACTCGAACATCTCCCTCAGTCGGGATTTGCCCGTTTGCATCCCGGCGCTCAAAAATATACGCAGGCGCTGTTCGCTGAACTCCAGCATTTTGGCAATGATGTTGCGCTTCGATCCATGAAAGGCGTCGGAGATCTCGTCGAAAAACAAATCCGCTCCGGCGACATTCTCTCCAAAGACGACATCCGCAACACATGGGAGCAAATCGAGCCATCACTCGCTGTAAAAGTTTCGGAAAACGACGAAATCGAGCGTTTATGGGCCTATGATGTCATCTTTCAGAAAATTACCTATCTGCGTCTTTGGCCAATCGACAAACGCCAGCGCATCACTGCGCGTCTTTGGAAAGATTTCGAAATGCGCGTCGACAACGGCGACATCATCCTTTCGGCAAATCTTGAACCGCCCTTCTCCGATACGCTCAAACGCTGGACGCAGGACGGCAGCATCATCGTCGTCCTCATCGGCACCGAAATCATCGCCTCGGCCATCCCCAATCTTCCCATCGAAGACGGCGCGTTCGAACTCGTCATCAGCAACGGCGCCAAAAGCGAAATCATGATGGAAAACATCCGCACGCTGCAGGCCGTCGCCCAGCTCAAAGGCGCGGTACATCTCGACAGACCCGCGACTGCCAGGGTCGAACGCGATCTCTCATGCATCGAACGCTTCCCGCGCGAATGCGCATGTATCGAAGGTTCCTGCGGATGGAAAACAAACGTCGACTACAACAAATGTTTGTATGAATAGAATCGCCGTTTAAACAGTTGCCGCGGCTATGGGCTTGCGCCCATACGCCGCAGGCATTTGCCTATGGCCTGCGGCCATACGGCAAATAATAAACTAGTCTGCGGATTCACAAATATCCATCCCTAGCGATTTCAGCACAGGAATATAATAGACGCCGGGATGCGCCACACCAGGACCGGTTTTAAGGTTGCAGGCACTTTCTAACCATTTGCCAGTGTCTTTCAATTCCTCTATCAAACTTGTGCCGTCTTCCAGAATCGGTTTTTTCTCTTCATTATATGTAAATGATTTGACGCCGGTTACATCGATTCCATCTGCTCCGGCACCAATGATTTTCAGGTCCTCTGACGATTTCCAATAATAGATATTATTGAGTGTCTGAACAGTGGTTCTATATGCCGAACCAACGATTGCGCCGGGATCTTTAAGATTGGATGTCAGATTGCCTGTCACAAGCACATCCTCAATGATATGCGGGCCTTCCGAAAGATAGCCAATCAGACCACCAATACTCGTATCACCCTTAGTGTCACCGTAACTGGCAATTTTCTTTATGGTTGTACTGCCA
>CAMKRB010000420.1 GCA_946415045.1 uncultured Myxococcales bacterium | reverse complement strand
ATCGACGGGTGCAGAAATGTTTCGACCGTCGTTCCGGGCTCGATATCGAGCACGTTCAGACATGATGCCAAAAATTTCGATACATGGTTGGCATCGATATAAGCCTGAATGCGTTTTTTATCCGGAGCAAAGCGCCAGCATGCTCCGTTGAAGGATCTTTCCTGATTCTGCGGATTCATATTCCCTCCGTGGCAGTAATTTCGTATACCAATCGAAATCGCAGTGCCCGACGGCACCGCCCTTTTATTGCGTTGTGGTTGCAAATGCTACATAAATTCACACTCAGAAAATTGATGGAATCTCCGGAATGGTCTGAAATCCGCGCCACTTATAGACATGCGCGACATCCGGAGATGTGGAATGTATCGATATTGCTGATGCTGCAAGAACGAGGTCGCTTTATATCAGACGAAGCGTACCGGTGTGGCATTATCGCAAGGCTTTATCGGGATTTTTGGGGGTTAAATGCCGAAGATCCGCATCCAGCATCTGAGATGTGCGCCACCTCGTTTGAAACATCAGAAGAATGGTATCTGCCCGACAAACTGGTAGAATTTCTGATGCAAATCCCTGAAAATGCAGAGAAATTGCGGTGTTTATCGATGGTTCAGAATACTGCTGCCGACGAAGGCATCGAATTTGCCCAGAGGATTCTGATACAACTGAGAAATCCGCAGACAGCGCATCTGTCTGAGCCATTTGACCGGTTCCCTGCGGAATCCGTTCGCCACTTTTTGGCGCTCAACCGCGTAAAACGGACGGGTTGGACCCGCGCGATTCCTGAGTTTGCGCCAGAATGCGAAACAGCAGAACTGGTGGAGACAGTCGCGGAACACAGCATCAAAGCTGCTTTTTGGGGTGTCTGTGCCAATCCTGACGATTTGTGTAACAGCTTTATCATGGGGATATGCCATGACCAGGCAGAAATTGTGGTCGGTGATATACCACCGCAACAAGCCCCCGATCGAGAAATCAAGCATCAAATGGAGCTTGAAGCTTACGGCAAACTCATCGCAGACCTTGGCGACGCAACAAATGCCAGGGCTCTCATGCAGTATTTCGAGCAATACATGCATGTACAAACCCCAACTGCGCACATCATGCATATCGCCGACAAACTCGACATGGCACTTCAGGCTTTGACATACGAAGAACGATACCATATCAACCTCGAAGAGTTTATTGTTTCTGCGACCAGTGATATTTGTCAATCCTGGAGCAGATGGCTTCATTCTGATAAATGATGCAGGCAACTATTTTTTGTGACACATATTTTCATCCATATTAAAAAATGACCAGATTACTCATCACAGGTGTCGCGGGATTCATTGGATCCCATTTGTTGCGCGAAGCGCTTGCCCGCGGTTACAGCGTTATTGGCGTAGATAATTTTTTAACCGGCAAGATGTCGAATATCGAAGCGGTACTGCAGGCTGGCGGATCTGATCGGTTTGAATTGCGACGTCAGGATATCCGCGATTTACCCGATATGATGGATGCCGCCAAAGGATGCGATACCATTTTTCACGAAGCTGCGATTGGATCGGTTCCCTGGAGCATTGATGATCCACTTTTGGCGCACAGCACCAATTTAACCGGATTTCTGAACATCCTGGAGGCTGCGCGCAGGAATCATGTCAGGCGAGTGGTCTATGCATCATCCAGCGCTGTATTTGGAGATTCAATGCATATTCCGGCAGTGGAAGGTCTTGAAGGCAACTGTCTGTCGCCCTATGCATCGTCGAAACGGTCTCAGGAAATCTATGCCCAGTCGTATGCACGCTGCTATGGTATGCAGATTGTCGGACTGAGATATTTCAATGTATTTGGGGCACGCCAGGATCCCAACGGCGCTTATGCAGCTGTGATTCCCAAATGGGGGCTTCGTATGGCCCAGTGTCAGCCCTGTATTTTATATGGCGACGGCACATCGACGCGTGATTATTGCCATGTTTCGAATATTGTGAGTGCCAATTTTCTGGCAGCTGAAGCTGATTTACAGAGATCCGGAGATGAGGGCATCGCTCCGGCCCTGAACATAGGCTGCGGCGCACAGACATCGCTGATATCGCTGTTCGAAATGATGCGCGAAGCCTTTAGAAAGCACCGAAATCTGAACATTCCCGGGCCTGTATTCGAACCTCCGCGCGCGGGAGATATCGAGCATTCTTCGGCTGATATCCAAAAAGCCACCCGCATCATTGGTTTTTTGCCAAAAGTTTCGGTACAAAATGGACTGGATGACTTGATTATGCACGGAGAATTCGACAGAATATAGTCTGTTATGCGCGCTCTGTTCCGGAACGCACTTCTAAAAACATATTGGAGGAATCATGACAAAGAAGTACTGGATCATTGCATTACTCGCTCTTGGAATTGCCGGTTGTTCTGACGATGACAAGAAAGATGACACCCAGAATCAGGTGCCAGCAACAGAATGCACCAATAACGATGAATGCATTGCCAAGGATCCCAGCAAGCCCGTGTGCAATGCACAGGGTGTTTGCGAAGCAGCTGCGCCCCAGAAAGAATGCACCAATAACGATGAATGCATTGCCAAAGATCCAAACAAGCCCGTGTGCAATGCACAGGGTGTTTGCGAAGCAGCTGCGCCACAGAAGGAATGCGAGAATAACGACGAGTGCATTGCCAAGGATCCCAGCAAGCCTGTGTGCAATGCGCAGGGCGTTTGCGAAGCGGAAGCACCACAGAAAGAATGCGAGAACAATGACGAGTGCATCGCCAAAGATCCAAACAAGCCTGTTTGCAATGCGCAGGGCGTTTGCGAGGCGGAAGCACCACAGAAAGAATGCGCGAACAACGACGAGTGCATCGCTAAAGATCCAACCAAGCCTGTTTGCAATGCGCAGGGTGTTTGCGAGGCGGAAGCACCACAGAAAGAATGCGCGAACAACGACGAGTGCATCGCCAAGGATCCAAACAAGCCTGTGTGCAACAGCGATGGCGTTTGCGAGGCCGCCCCATCTGGCAAAGAGTGTAGCAACAATGGTGAATGCGCACTTAAGTACACAGACAGGCCAGTATGCAATGCCGAGGGTATGTGTGAAGCTGCCCAATCCACCGACACCTGTGAAGAAGCAGAAGTCATTGAAACGGATTATCAGTGGTGCCAGCTGATGGGCCCAATCAACGTCGAACTGGATTCATCAACCGCAACAGCGACGCTGAACGCCCGCGTCATTTTTGGCGGAATTACTGACAAAACCCGCGACAACGATGGCGAACTCGATGCCCAACTGATTTACGGCGAAGATGTCACAGCCAAGGATCTGGCCACATGGCCGCATATCGATGCTGTTGGCATCAATAT
>CAMKRB010000419.1 GCA_946415045.1 uncultured Myxococcales bacterium | reverse complement strand
CGCGCTGAATCAGATACGCACCCTTGATGGCTTTCTTGCCGAAACGGAGGTGGGAAATCGTCTCGCCACCGGATTTCTTCGAATCATAAACGAAATAGCCCTGTGCGTTGAGCGGGGTGTTTTCGCCGATGATCTTGATGGAGTTCTTGTTGGCACCAACCGTACCATCGCTGCCGAGTCCATAGAAGATCGCGCGCGTATTCTCGGGATCTTCGGTGATGAATGAAGGATCCCAGGGAATGCTGTGCTTGGTGAGGTCGTCGGTGATACCGATGGTGAAGTGGTTCTTGGGGGCATCTTTCTTGAGTTCGTCGAGAACGGCCTTGGCCATTGCCGGCGTGAATTCTTTCGAAGAAAGACCATAGCGGCCGCCGATCAAACGCGGAGAAGCCGTGCCAATCACATCGCGCCAGCATTCTGCAACTGCGGCAACGACGTCGAGATAAAGCGGTTCGCCGAGTGCGCCGGGCTCTTTCGTGCGGTCCAGAACGGCGATGGCTTTGGTCGATTTCGGAAGTGCAGCAATGATGCCCTTGGCATCGAACGGACGATACAAATGAACCGTCAGAACGCCGGTCTTCTCGCCCTTGGCATTGAGCGCATCAACAGCTTCGTGAGCCGCGCCAACTGCCGAACCCATCAGAATCAATACGCGCTCGGCCTCGCTGGAGCCATAGTAATCAAACAGATGATACTGACGGCCGGTTGCCTTGGCAAAACGGTCCATGGCCTCTTTCACAAAGCCGGGAACTGCATCGTAATAAGGATTGCTGGCTTCGCGGGCCTGGAAGAAAATGTCGGGATTCTGGGCAGTGCCGCGAATCGACGGATTCTCGGGCGAAAGACCACGGTTATGGCATGCAATCACGAGGTCTTCGTCGATCAGCGAGCGCGCCTCTTCGAGCGACAGATAGTCGATACGATTGACTTCGTGAGAGGTGCGGAAACCATCAAAGAAATGAAGGAAAGGCACGCGGCTCTTCAATGTCGACATCTGAGCGATCATCGCCAAATCCTGCGCTTCCTGAACGCTCGTCGATGAAAGCATCGCAAAGCCTGTCGTTCTGGCGTGCATCACGTCGCTGTGGTCGCCAAAAATCGAAAGGGCATGGCTGGCAAGACAACGTGCCGCAATGTGGAAAACGGCTGGTGTCAATTCACCGGCAATCTTGAACATGTTGGGGATCTTGAGCAAAAGACCCTGGGAAGCCGTGAACGTCGTCGTCAGCGCGCCGCCCTGAATCGAGCCGTGCACCGCACCCGCTGCACCAGCTTCGCTCTGCATCTCGACAACGCGAGGAATCTCGCCCCAAATGTTCGTCTGCGCTTTCGATGCCCAATCATCCGAAAGTTCTGCCATCGTCGATGACGGCGTGATCGGGTAAATACAGATGACTTCGTTGGTCATAAACGCAGAATGCGCAGCTGCCTCGTTTCCATCGATTGTCTTTTTAATAGACATGTGTTTCCTTCTCCTTGTTAAAAAACAAGCTGAACCCCAAAAATGCGCCCAGCCGATACTCCATCGCCAAATAAAGGCGACCTCCCGCCGCGCCTAATATCACATTTTTTCCTGATTCACAACCACACATTCCTGTTTTTGAAATTTCTGTGAATTGTATTGTCGCTTGTTGATTCTGTTTGATATTTTTTGTTGGCACGTCTATTTCGCTGCCGCTCAATACGCCGTGCCGGCGCGTCTATTTCGCTGCCGCTCAATACGCCGCGCCATTCATTATCGATTGTGATAACCCCATTATCCTGCTATAAACAAAACCGCGCGGTTCTCTTTGGATATGACCAAATATCTGCAAAATACCGGGGTCAATATGAAATTATTCAGACAAATCAAGCGAAATTTTCTCATCCGGCTGATGGCTGTGCTCGGATTTGGCGGAATGACGGCATTTTGCCTTTCGTCATGCCAGTCGTCTTCTGCAAACAACGATAAGCAGCCAAAGCACGAAGCTTCTGATAGTGCTGCATCCGAAGCACCGCAGCCTGCTGCCGACAGCAACCAGGCCGACAGCGTCACAAATCCTGAACCAGTCGATAACTCGGCCTATTTTGAACCTGCGCCGGATCCGGATTTCGGAATGCCGGTTAAAAAATATGGCATTCCATCTGCACTGCCCCCCGATGCTTACGAACATCTCGATGAAATGCAGGTGCCGCCTACACCCGAAGCAAACGAACAAGCTCTGAGACAGAGATTCGGCGACGATAATGATGAACCCGCCAACCTAACCCCGGAATATACCGAAGAACAGCTGATGAATGATCCGCCTCCTCCGGCTGTAGACAGGCCCGTTAAGAAATATGGCATCGTGAGACCATCACCTAAATATGGCGTTCGGCCACCGGTACAAAAATATGGTGTCATTCCACCTAAAGAGTATGGAATTAAGCGGGATCTGTAAATCGCATATAAAACCTTAGACAGTGTTTAACCAGTGTGGATATAGCGTTACCCCGATGCGTGTGGGATTCTGGCAAAGAGCGCCGAGCGTCGAGTTGGCCAATGATCGCTCGTAGCTCATTGCCCATCGCCCATGGCCGTAAAGCAGGCGACTTTACATTTTCAATCCACTATGGTTAAACAGTGCCTTAGTTTTAAGCGGGGGGGATACTGTATTCATGTCGCGTATCTTATTTGACAACAATGATATAGAGTATTTGGGATTAAAGAAATGGCTGGCACTGCGCGCAGCTGCGGAGCTCTATAAAGAACGCGTCGCAGAGCATCGATTGATGGAATTGTTCTGGGAATGTACGCTTCGGTGCAATCTGAACTGCCGTCATTGCGGGAGCGATTGTGTATCACAGGCACGTGTGCCGGATATGCCTGCCGCAGACTTTTTTAATGTGCTCGATAATAGTATTTCAAAAAAAGTCGATCCCCGCTCGCTGCTCATCATTATTTCGGGAGGCGAAGCGCTTGTGCGCGACGATCTTACGGACATTGGCTACGGTTTGAAAAAGCGCGGCTACCCATGGGGCATCGTGACGAATGGGATGCTGCTCACTGCAGACAAACTCGCTGAACTCCGCGAGGCGGGCCTGTGTTCAATCGCACTCAGTCTCGATGGTCCAGAGCCAATCCATAACGATATCCGCCAGAATCCCAAATCCTATGAACGTGCCGTGCGGGCACTCGATGCCATTGTACGTTGTCCCGGTCTTACTTACGATGTGATTACATGCGCCACACCTGCATTGCTGCCGCATCTGCCCGAATTTCGCGATTTCCTGATTGAACATGGCTGCAAAGCCTGGCGTCTTGGAACGATTTCCCCCATGGGACGCGCCAAAAATATGCCGGATATCCTGCTC
>CAMKRB010000418.1 GCA_946415045.1 uncultured Myxococcales bacterium | reverse complement strand
TCCCCGACAGAGGTGACGGTAAGGCATACCAGAACAATTCCGGAATAATCGCGCATTGATTGCACGTTATCCGGAATTGAGTGTTGTGATCACCCCATGCATCCATAGAGGCATACCCATGAAAAACTCAATTCTGCTATCAATAATATGCGGTCTTATGCTTTGTTCATGCGGCAAAAGTGCCGCCGTCGATTCCGGCAGTTCCGAAGCATCAGACATTACACAGCCTATCGCGCAACCTGAAGCCTCAAAACGCATCAAAACGGTTGTCACGCCAATGGCAGTCGCCCCCGAAACCCGTCAGGCCATTCTCGATAAACGGCTGGCCCGCGAAATCGCCTCCATTCATTCGCATACGAGTGAATATGCATTCAGAACCCATATCATTCGCCTCATCAATTCCGGTGCACATCCAACCAAAGATGATTTTTTCACGCTGCTCAATGTGCTCAATGTGAACCAGGATGATCCCAATGACAGGCAGATGGTTGATGCGTTTATACGATCTGTGACGAACACACCGCCAAAAGACTGGTCACCCATTTGTGAAGCAGTTCGATGCCATCATTTTTATGCCGCAAACAAACTCAAAGAAGCCGGAGCCAATATCGATGAGATTACGCCGGATTGTTTGCTGCAAATGATTCAATATGAGAACAATAATATTAAACCACTGGATATTAAAAATAATCTCGAACCACTGGTTCAGCTTGGCGTTTCTGCAGATCGCATTGTCCAGGCCATTGATTCACTGGATGCCGACAGGCTTGCAAATTTCCTCGATGAATATGATTTCGATAATGGAATTCCAAAAGAAGTGCTGGATGGTATTTTAAAAAACGGCATTTCCAAGCTAGAAGAACAGCGCGCTCAATACCATGATGATATCTTAAAACAACTCGATGACGCCCTTGAAAATGGCTATCGTCCATGTGATAAAACCGGTACAGGATGCGGCAGTGGTGAAAATTATATGGAAATGACGCTGGAACGCATTCAAAAACTCGGTTATTTGGTGCATCTGGATGGGGACAGCGCAGATGTAGAACAAGATTCGGATAATAATGATGCCGGTAATAGCCATTCTGACCAAAATACTCATTATCGCCCAAGTTTGTTTGGCCATATGGAATTTGAGCATTGGTGGGACTTTGGGCTGATGTATGATGTTGAGATAGAGGAAATTGAAACGCTCATCAAACAGGGGGCAAATGTAAACGAACGGGATTCGCGTGGGCGCACCCCGATTTTTGAAGTCCACGAAGAAGAAACGATGGATATCCTTGTAAAACACGGAGCCAATCTCAATGCGCAGGACAAGGATGGCCTTACCCCCGCAATGGCTGCGGAAATTGACCCCGCTTATGGCGTTGCATTTTACAAAGTGAATCATTTGATTGAACTGGGGGCAAAGGTTAACATTACCGACAAACAGGGACAAAATGTACTATTTAAGCGTCTCCAGAAAGGGAATTATGAACCCGCAGATTCTCAGGCAGTTCTTTCCGATGAACATTGGCGAATGCGCTATGTAGAAGATGAACTGAAACTCATGGAGACTATCATCGCCAAAGGGGTTAAAATCAATTCGGTAGACAAACTGGGCAGAACCGCACTTTTTTATTATAAACACCCCGAAGGCGCTGCGTTCTATAAAACGCATGGCGGCGATATCAATGCGACAGATAAAACCGGCAAGACAGCGCTGATGGTAACGGATGAGCCCAAAGTCGCCATCGCACTGCTCGCCGCTGGCGCGGATGTTCATATCAGAGATAAAGCCGGCCAGACCGCACTGGATGTTCATAAAGATCATAAAGAAATAATGCATGCCATCCAATATCCATTGCATCAAATAGACCACTGCAGCGAAGCGGATGTCCGAGGACTTGTCAACAATGGATATGATATTGATGCCATGAATGAAGATGGTATGACCCCGGCCATGGCAGCACTTGAGCGCTTAGATATCGTTTCGTTCAAATCCTTAATCTCTGCTGGTGCAAATCTCAACGTCAAAGACGCCAATGGAAAACCGCTGCTGTTCTATTTGTTGCATAACATGGCGGATACTCGAATAAGACCATATTATGATGAGCTCAAAGAATTTGACAATGGATCGGCTGATATTTCTGTGCTAAACGATGTGATCGCACGCGGAATCGATGTCAATGTCAAGGATACAGATGGCAAAACTGCGCTGATGCAATGTGGTCTGAATGACGAAATCGTTCAGACGCTTCTGCGTGCCGGCGCAGCGGTTCAGACTGCGGATAACAAGGGCAGAACCGCACTCTATTATGCGGGAACCTGTTTCGATAATGAGAATTCACAAAACCTGGTCAATTCGTATCAATCCAGTGAAGAACAGCGCGTTGTCGAGTCTTTATTAAAAGCCGGAAACCCCGATGTCAATCACAGGGATGCAGACGGATTATCGCCGCTCTCAATGCGAACGGATTTGGGTGCCTTTGAATCGCTTGTCAATGCCGGTTTTGATATCAACGCCAAAGCGGCAAATGGCAGAACACCGGTTTATAATGTTCTGGATAAAATGTATGTGGCGTGTCTGAGTGCATCTGACAATGCATTCAGCATTATGGAACTCCAAAGACTTCATGCCGATCTAAATGTTCGCGATAATCAGGGATTATCTCCTATTCTCTATATACTGAATATTTCCCCTGAAAAGGCAGAAGCTTATATAAAAACAGAATCTTCTTATTATGACCGAAGTGATTTGATACGATCAAGAGTAGCAGCATGCTCAGATAAACTCGCCCAATATCTGATCGTTGCCGGTGCAGATATCAATAGCGCAGATAACGCTGGCAGAACGCCTCTTATGCTTGCCAATAGTATTGATCTCGCGCAGTATCTGGTAAATGCCGGCGCGAATCCGCAAGCAAAAGACAATGCAGGTAAAAGCGTGATGGATTACCACAAAGATCACGCGGATATTCTCGACGTACTGATCTATCCGTTCCATCACCTTACGATGGCGTGCACGCAGGAATGCATCCAAAATCTCCAGAACAACTACAATATCGACGCGCCCGATGTCGAAGGTCTCACGCCGCTGATGACGTTATATTCGAACAGCGAAATCGTTCAGAAGCTGTTGGATGCCGGTGCTGATGTAAACGCGAAGGATACCAATGGTCACACTGTACGTGATTATATTCAGAATGATCCGGCTTTGCAGTGGAATGTTGCAACACGACAAAAACTACTTTCTATGTTAGACGCAGGTTTAAAAGAACCACCCGCACCATAGGCGGGCAATTCAGTTTAGTTCATTCATGCGCTCCAATCCCGAAAAATGCGCATATCCGGGATTAA
>CAMKRB010000417.1 GCA_946415045.1 uncultured Myxococcales bacterium | reverse complement strand
CCGGGGGCTATTGATATTCAAGCCCTAACGGGCTTTTGTACGGCTGAACTGTTACATAAATCACGCCTATGTAACCAGTAAACGAAAATGCCAAATCCCCCGGCGTTGCCGGGGGCTATTGATATTCAAGCCCTAACGGGCTTTTGTACGGCTGAACTGTTACATAAATCACGCCTATGTAACCAGTAAACGAAAATGCCAAATCCCCCGGCGTTGCCGGGGGCTATTGATATTCAAGCCCTAACGGGCTTTTGTACGGCTGAACTGTTACTTTTTTTCATCCCTGCCAATAATCCTATTCCATTTGTAACTACAGGATTACAAGCAATTCAGCCAGAAATCTGTATTTTCACTTTCCAGCGCAGGGCTACAATTTGTCGCCGGTTACATAGACATCATCGATGCGAACGGTTGCATTGACATCGCCGCTGCCTCCATACGGATAGATTCGAATCTCGAGTTCGGGCATATTATCTGCGCCAACCAGCTGCGAATCGGGAAACGCATGATAGGTATTCTTGTCGTCAAATTTGAGTTCACTCCCAGCTGTATTGATTAAATCCCCTACTTTGTAACCAACCGTGATTCGCTTTTCGTACAGCCCGCTTCCGGCAGCCTTAAACTGAATGCGTATATTTTGATACCCCAGTGAAGATGTCACAAACCGGAAATACTTTTCATTCGGATCATATTCTTCGTTTTGAGGAAGTCGGTCCATGGATGCCGCAGCATCGGGATTTCCGGTGGTTCCCGACAACATTCTGATGGTTCCGCCATCGCTGAGCTGCATCGTCGATTGCGATGCAAAAACGCCATCATCCGCCGCAGCCACAGTTGCGGTATCATCCTTTTGGTATGCAGAATACAACCATTTGGCAAGCAGCACACCTTCAATTGCTAAGGGTTCGATCTCGAACTGTAAACGCTGGGAGGCGCTGGGCACATCAATTTCCTGCGGAACAGGCGATGCCATGTCGGTCGCACACAGATAGTATGAATTGTTACCGCCCTGGGCATTCGCCAAAAATGCGCAATCGTAAACGCCTTCACCCCAGTTCGTGTAATCCAGCGAGGCAGAAAACAAATATTCTCCGGTATCGCAATCCGAACACGAAATCGGTGCAGCATCCTCCTTTAATCCCCACGCATAAGTATAAACGCCGTCGCTGTTACTGTGCAGGATACAAACCATTCGCCCCGTCACATTACTCGGCTCAACATCGGAATCTACAACGATGCGGCCAGTCATGGTGACAGTCTTTGTACTATCATCCGCATTGAGCGATACCAGCTGACAGGCCTGGATACTGCCCAAAGCGCCTTCGATCTCACATGAACCTTTGCTGAGCGTCTTGCAATCGTTACCGCAGCCTGGCTTGCCGCCGGATTTCCAGTTGTAGTTACTCTTGTAATCGCTGCAGGTTGGGGTGTTCAAAAAGATTGCATCGCCATCAGCAAAATCACAAATCTCACCGATATCCGTCTGGATTGTACCATTTCCACACTGCGTAGCCTCGCAAGTTCCCGGTTCTATACCACTACAATCCGATTTACATTTGGGAGTGCCGGAGTAAACCGCCTGTGCATCGGCATCCGGTAAATCGCTGCATGTCAGATTTCCCAGTTCCGTGCCGTCACAAACGTCATCTCCATCTATTATATTGTTACCGCAGGAGATTTCCGATTTGCATTCATTATTCTCACAACCGTTCGGGCATTGGGTGCGCGATTCGCTGCCATTTTTACATTCGACAAGCGTATCGCCATCACAGACACGCTGGCCATTTTTTAAATTGTTACTGCAATCCCGGGATGCATTTTTGCATTCACCTTTTTCACAGCCATTCGGACAATCTGTTCGGGTTTCCTTGCCACCTTTACACTCGACAAGCGTTTTGCCATCACAGAACGTGCGATCGGTTGCATCGCAGGTCTGAGGATTGTCTGTACCGCATATGCCCTTGACGCACGTGATGCCGCTGTCGCAAACGGTTTCAGTGATTTGTCCATCCACACATTTGAGTGCGCTGGATTCAGACAGGCACACAGGAACAAAATCAGCATCACAAGAGCCCCAATTGCCATTGAATGGTTTTGATTCATTGCATCCGCAAATCATCAGACAAAGGCAGCCAAACATTACCAAACGGCGATTCATAAAAACTCCCTGTAAATTTTTTTGCGCTGTACAGCGGCTGTGTTGTTCAATTGAGCGGCAGGCATTGATCCAAACAATTTCCATATCAATATGACCTTCAATCCATGGCTGTTCGCCGTTCGCTCGCTGATGTTTGCTTTTATCAACACGCTGACCGTACAGTTCCTTTATTTAATACCCCGGTTCGTGGGGCGAATGACGCAACGCAATGGATATTGAACCTTTATCCGCGCGTTGGCCGTACAAAACCATAAATAAGCGCGAGTTCTCAATCGTAGATATACTTTTGCCGAACCACCCGCCGGTATGCATGGCGGATGAGGAACTGAAAACCCCAGTGCTTCGAGTGTCCGAAAACCGGGCAGAATCCGCAAGCCATGAGGCAAACAGTTACAATATATATCCACACAGAGAGACAGATTCTTTATTTCTCGCAAACGGCACTGGTCGATCCATCTACCGTCGTTTTGTCAACACAATGAAATCCGACGGCACATTTCAGTTTTACAACTTCGCCGTTAATCGTGCAGGTTTCCATCATATCAGCACTCTGACAAGTGGAAACAAAAGCATTGACATCGCATGAATTATCGCTTGAACTGCACCCCATCAGTGCAACGAAACCCAATAACGATACGATTATAAGAATATTTTTCATCATGCTGCTCCTCAATATCGAGTCGTCTTTGTGAACGACGCATGTATCATTATATAATGATAATGTGAATTGAATGCAAACATCAAGGCAGCATAGAGAAAAATGGCAACGATTCAGTCTTTAAGATTTGTTGGACGGCTTGCGCCGTAAGCACATGATTTGCGCGGCTGCGCGCCGCAGGCGGCAAGGGGCGTTGTTGCGCGAACGCCCCTTGCATTCCCGCGCGCCCGGGGGCCCGCCCCCGGAGCCCCGGCGGGTTCAAGTCAGTCTTGAGTGCGACGCTAAAACGCCATCCATGGCGTTGTACCGTCGCTCCGCCGACGTCGTGTCGGCGGAATAGTTGTAAGCTCATCATGACGGCCTACGGCCGTAATGCCTGGTTCAGTGCAGATATACATATCAAGTCAAGCTTAAGGCTAAGCTGTAACAAAATGGCAACGATTCAGTCTTTAAGATTTGTTGGACGGCTTGCGCCGTAAGCACATGATTTGCGCGGCTGCGCGCCGCAGGCGGCAAGGGGCGTTGTT
>CAMKRB010000416.1 GCA_946415045.1 uncultured Myxococcales bacterium | reverse complement strand
TCTTTGGGGGCATTCACCATCCCCCGGCGTTGCCGGGGGCTATTGATATTCAAGCCCTGACGGGCTTGAACAAAATTATGCCAAAAGTAAATGCGGTAACCCTGCAATTCACACCAATATTGCTTGCAGATTTTCGTGCATTTAGATTAAAGTTGTCCTTTGGTGTGAGGCGAATGCAAAGGAGCTGCATGAAACTGCGAGATATCAAATTAGGGATGATGACGCTGGGGATCGTCGCACTGACCTGTGCTTGCGACAATAAACCTCAGCAGCGACAACCATTTGCCGAAGCTGCGGATTTCGTGTGTCCCGATGGGGCACGGCGTGTGGAAATCCGCGAAACATCGTATCCGGAATTTTATTGTGTCGGGGAAAAAGGACGCACCGGCACCTGGCTGGAATTCGATGTAAACGGCAGACTGCGCAAACGCGGCGAATATAAAGACGGCAAGCTGAATGGGCCGTGGATTGCCTATCATGCGGATGGCAGCGTCGAGACTTCCGGACAGATGGTCAACGACGAACGCACCGGGGTTTGGACACAAACCTACGTAAACGGCGTTCGGCGCAGCGAAAAAAGTTATAAAAATAATCAGCTGGATGGCCCGATTAAGCTCTATTATATGACTGGCGAGCTGATGGCCGAAGGCGGCCATGTCGCCGGAATAGAAGAAGGTCCCTGGAAAGTTTATAAACCGGATGGCAAACTCGCCCGCGAATGCATGCTCGTTCACGGAGAAGAGAAGGATTGCGTGGTGCATGACAAGGATTTTCAGATAACGACATATCAATATGAATCGAAAGAAAGAGGACCGCTGTAGAACGCGTGGGCATCATGAAGCATCCCCCCTGCAAACGCACAAACACAGTTAAGTTTTGGCGGAATGGGGAAGGGGCCCCATTTCGTTCTTTGCTGGACATGGCAGATAGTATGTATCTGGCAGCATCCAGGCATGATTGAGGGTTTCAAGGGCCTTAGGCCCTTGACGAGGGCTGGGGCAGAGCCCCAGAAAAAATACAGCAATCCTGCATAGATCAAGGAGAAAAAATGGACGAGAAACTGATCAAACTGAACAATCCACGCGTGCTGGATGTTGTGAAGCATTATGTTGAGCTTTGTGAGCCTGCGAAAGTCACGGTGATCGACGATAGTGAGGCGGATGCGCAGCTTTTGCGCGACCGTGCGTTGGGCGGTGGCGAGGAGCATAAACTCGCGATGGCGGGCCACACGTATCATTTTGACGGGGCGCAGGATCAGGCGCGGGATAAGGCGCATACAAAGCTGCTCGTGTCGAAGCCGGTGAATTTTGGTTTTGAAACTGCGACGCTCGACCGCGATACCGGGCTGGCCGAAATGCACGATTTGCTCAAGGGCATTATGCGCGGCAAAGAGATGTTCGTCGCGTTCCACTGTCTTGGCCCGGTGAATTCGCCGTTTTCGCTGCTCGCCCTGCAGATTACCGATTCGGCGTATGTCGCGCATTCAGAGGATTTGCTGTATCGGCGCGGTTATGAGGCATTTCGCGCGGCAAACGGATCGGATGACTTTTTTGTTTTCGTGCACAGCGCAGGCGCACTCGTCGACGGCGTCACCCGCGATGTCGATAAACGCAGGATTTATGTGGATTTGGAAGCCAACCGCGTATTTTCGATCAATAATCAGTATGCGGGGAACTCGGTCGGCCTCAAGAAACTGGCTTTCCGCCTTGCAATTGCCCGCGCACACCGCGAGGGATGGCTCGCCGAGCACATGTTTTTGATGGGCGCACACGGACCAAATGGCCGCATCACCTACTTCTCCGGCGCTTATCCTTCGGCTTGCGGCAAGACCTCGACCGCAATGATACCCGGGCAGAGCATCGTCGGCGACGATATCATTTATGCGCGCGTGTTTGATGGCGAATTGCGCGCAGTCAACGTCGAACGCGGTATTTTCGGCATCATCGAGAACGTCAATGCCGAGGATGATCCCGAGATATTTAAGGTTTTAACGAGCGAAGGTGAATGCATCTTCTCAAACGTCCTGATTTCGGACGATGGCGTGCCCTATTGGACCGGGTCGAACGTCGAACCGCCCGCAGCGGGCGGCAAGCATTTCCTGGGGCACTGGGTGCCCGGCGACAAAGATAAGGACGGCAAGGAAATTCCCGTTTCGCACAAGAATGCGCGTTATACCATCAGCCTCGAAGCATTGGCCAATCGCGATCCCGTGCTGCACGATCCTCATGGCGTGCGGCTGGATGCCATGATTTATGGCGGCCGCGATTCGGATACCAGCGTCCCCGTTTGCGAAGCGCGATCATGGGCCCACGGCGTGCTGCTCGGCGCATGCGTCGAAAGCGAAACGACCGCTGCAACACTGGGTCAGGAAGGCGTGCGCAAACATAATCCATACGCCAACCTCGACTTTATGACGCTGCCGCTGTCGAAATACGTCGCAGATCACCTCGCGATGGCCGATAAACTCAAATCGACCCCCAAAGTCTTCGTCACCAACTATTTCCTCAAGAACGACAAAGGCAAATTCCTGAACCACAAACTCGATAAGAAAGTGTGGATTCTGTGGGCCGAAAAGCGGGTGCATGGCGAGGTGGATGCGATTGAGACGCCGGTCGGATTTATCCCGAAATATGAGGATCTCGTGCCGCTGTTCAAATCGGCGCTGAATAAGGATTACAGCCGCGCCGATTACGATGAGCAGTTCAAAATCCGCATCGACGGATATCGCGCCAAATGGGCGCGCATGGCCGCAATCTTCGACAAAATCGATATGCCCGATGCATTCAAAGCCGAGCTGAAAGCACAGATCGATAGATTGGGATAGGTTGTTTTTCTTTCCGGGGCGCTGCCCCGGACCCCGCCAAGGGCCGAGGGCCCTTGGAACCCTTTACGTTGTCAATACTTCCACATTTTACGTGCTGCCAATGGCCCGCAAAAGACGGAATGGGGCCCCTTCCCCATCCCGCTGGATGCCAGGATAGGTGGTATGTTTTAACGGCTATTTTCCGGGGCGCTGCCCAGGGAATCAAAAAAAAATGACAATTCAGGCGCGCCACGACGTGGCGCAACCGCCAGCGCCCTGAATGGGCGCAATGTCACAGCCCGGGGTGAACCCCCGGGTAGGGCGACCCTGTGTAATCGCCCCAGCGAGCGCATAGCCGCGAAAAATATGTACTTACGGCCGCAGGCCGTCCTGATAAGCTAAGAACGTCCCCGCCAACAGGACGTTGGCGGGGCGTCGCTGTAACGCCATGGATGGCGTTTCAGCGGCGCAATACAAAATACATAGAAACAAAGCCGGGGGACGGGGGGCAGCGCCCCCAGACGCGCGGGGGTTGGTAGGGGGTAAACTGTACCCACAAAATTGGACA
>CAMKRB010000415.1 GCA_946415045.1 uncultured Myxococcales bacterium | reverse complement strand
AGCCGTAATTCTATGTCATTTGCGTTGCGTCGGTGAAACGACGTCCTGTCGTTGTACCGTCGCTCCGCCGACGTCGTGTCGGCGGGAGAATTCATGCGCTCATCAGGACGGCCTGCGGCCGTATGTTCTCTATGTGCAGGAAAACTATCTCTATTTCGCAGGTTCCTGCATCTCAGGCACGAGCAGCTTCATCGCCGCGCGGACGCGCGCATTATCCTGACAATCCCTCAAAGGTTTGAGGTTCTCGATTTGTTCACGAATCCAGTCAAGCGCAACGGGATGCAGCTTTCCCACATAAATCTTTGGATGCACCGTCCGATCCATGTGTTCCTCGTTAAACCCGAGTTCCTCGAACAGTTTCTCTCCCGGTCGTATCCCCGTAAACTCAATCGGAATATCGCGCTCGGTCTTTCCACTCAAACGGATTAAATCGCGCGCCAGATCGACGATTTTAACGGGTTCCCCCATATCCAGCACAAAAATCTCACCGTTATGCGCCATCGTTCCGGCCTGCATCACGAGCTGCGCGGCTTCGGGAATCGTCATGAAATACCGCACCATATCTGGATGCGTCACGGTGAGCGGCCCGCCGTTGGCGAGCTGCTGCCGGAACAACGGCAGCACAGATCCGGTGGAACCAAGCACGTTACCAAAGCGGACGCCGCAAAAGCGAGTCTTGTTCAGCGTCGACATCCCCTGAATATACAACTCGGCTATGCGCTTGCTCGTTCCCATAATGCTCGTTGGATTCACGGCCTTATCGGTCGATATCATCACAAACGCCTCGCAGTTGTATTTTACGGCCATTTCGGCCATCAAAGCCGTGCCTTCGACATTGTTGCGAATCGATTCACCGGGATTGTATTCAAGCATCGGCACATGCTTGTATGCCGCCGCATGAAAAATCACCTGCGGCGCGCATTCCTGAAAGACTTCGTCGATGCGATCCGCGTCACAAATATCCGCAAGTCTTGGAACGATGCGGGTTTTCGTCGCCTTACCCTTAAGCTCACGCTCAATTTCGTACAAAAACAGCTCGCATCGTTCGAGCAAAACGAGTTCCGCAGGCTCGAACGCCAGCACCTGTCTGCACATTTCACTGCCAATCGAGCCACCGGCACCCGATATCAGAATGCGCTTACCATTCAAAAACTTCGAAATCTCGTCCTTATCCAGCTGAACCGGATCACGGTGCAGCAAATCCTCGACAGAAATCGTGCGCATACGGCCGATATCCACCGACCCCGACAAGATATCATCCATGCGCGGCACAATCCGCGTTTTGAGCGGAATTTCAGCGCAGGCATTAAAAATCTCACGCACCTTTCCCGATTCAGCCACTGCCTCGGTCAATACCGCCTGATCGACATGATATTTTCGGGCGAGTTCAACGATCTGTCCCGTATTCCCCAGCACCGGCACATTCGAAATCCGGCGCGACAACTCATCGGGATTATCCGAAACGATGCCAACCACCAGGATCCCAAGTTCGGGATGAATCCGCACCGAATCGATGATCTGTTTGCACGTCGCCCCGTCACCGATGAGCAGCGTCCTGTCTTCGGCCACCAGAATGTGGTTGCTGTTGCTTTTTTTGCGCAGTTCGTTTTCATAAACCATCCGCCGCAGCACACGCACACCGATGCATCCGAGCACAGCCAGACACAGGTTCATCACGATCACGCCCCACGGCAGAATCACGATACGCGTCTTCCAGTCCACCGACGTGCCCACAATGATGCGCTCAATCACAAACGGAATATGGGCCAGCAACAGCCCAATGGCAATTCGCCGCACATCCGCCATCGATACGAACCGCCATGCGCCGCGCGTTGCCCCCGCCAGTACCATGGCAAGCAGCTCACACAGCACAAAGAATGGCCAGTGCACCCCCATCACAAACCACCAGAAAGCATCCGGTGCAAAATCGAATCTGATGACAAATGCCGCAGCAAGCGCAAGTGACAGAACGACAATATCCAGCAAATAACGGGCAATCGTATATCGGTTAGGCAATCGCATATCTTCAAAATGAATTTAAAATGATCACAGATATTTCTTTACGGCATTTATCACGCGCGTCTGGTCATCGTCTGTCAGCGAGCTGCCCGATGGCAGGCAAATACTCCGATCGAAGATTTCTTCGCACACCGCACCGCCCACACACTCGAACGGTTCAAATACGGGTTGCAAATGCATGGGTTTCCAGGCATGGCGGGCTTCGATGTTCTCTGATTCAAGTGCCAGACGCAGATCTTCGGGCGTTTTTTTGATCACATTTGGATCAATCGTCATCACCGTCAACCACTTGTTTGAAACAGCATCCCCGGGTTCCGGCATAAACCCAATACCATCGATATTGCCCAATTCAGCCATATATCGCTGATTAATCGCGCGGCGCCGTTCAAAATGCCTGTCGAGCACCTTCATCTGACCGCATCCGACAGCCGCCAGAATATTGCTCAGACGATAGTTATAGCCAATGGTCAGATGGTGATAGCACGGCCCCGGTTCGCGAGCCTGCGTTGCCAGGAATCGTGCACGTTTTACGATGCTTTCGTCCTTCGAAACGAGTGCGCCGCCGCCCGATGTCGTAATGATTTTGTTGCCGTTGAATGAGAAACCACTCACTTTGCCAAATGTACCGCAATGTCTTCCAAAACGGGTTGAGCAAAGGGCTTCGGCACTGTCTTCCAGAATTGGAATACCATATCGGTCACAAATCTTCTCAATCCGCTCGAAATCAGCGCAAATGCCATACAAATCGACGACCACAACGGCCTTTGGCAATTTCCCGGCCTTATCATCTTCATCGAGTTTCTGCGCGAGCAAATCGGGATCCATCTGCCAGCTGTCGGGTTCGGAATCGATAAACACCGGTTCCGCATTGCAATACCGAATCACATTGCACGATGCACTGAACGTAAAATCCGAGCAATAGACTCGATCTCCCGCGCCCACACCAAGCGTGAGCAACCCAAGATGCAATGCGCTTGTGCCGGATGCCAGCGCACACACATGCGAATCCAGATACGCTCCAAGTTCCTGTTCAAACCGGTCAACAAACGGCCCCAGAGGCGCAATCCAGTTTGACGCAAATGCTTCAGCCACCAATCCTTGTTCTGATCCGCCCATATCCGGCGGCGATAAAAAAATTCTTTCTTTCATCACACAATCTCCAAATTTAAGCGATAGTATCGCCCGTACATCAAGATCCTACATATACCCACAGAGATGCTATTTTTCAAGGACATGAACGCCCTGAAAGTGGAAATGAGGTAACCATTCAACCCCATCTTCCTTTTTTGACGGCATGCGCCGTAACTTCGTTCATTTGTGCGGCTGCGCGCCGCAGGCGGCAAGGGGCGTTGTTGCGC
>CAMKRB010000414.1 GCA_946415045.1 uncultured Myxococcales bacterium | reverse complement strand
GACGTCGTGTCGGCGGGAATGATCATGTGCTCTTCAGGACGGCCTGCGGCCGTATATTCTCTATGTGTAGGATAAGTATAGACTTCCTGCAGTCAGTTTTTGACGACCAGCGGACGATAGCCCACGCCAAACTGCTCGCAAGCGGAGGCATCAAGTGGTAGGATATCATCCGAAAATTGGGAGGGCGAAAGAAGCCGACGCGCCCCGTGACCAGAAACGGACATCAAAGCCAGGAATTATGCCACAGTTAATGCCATCCGACATTCTGAACGCCGGTCTAAATACGCTGCAACGATTTGAGCGGCGGCTGCGTTCGAAATTGAATTTTATTCCATATATGCCGCAGGCAGTTGTGGTTTACCACGAGGGGTATCTGGGCATTGACAAGTACATTTCAGATAGAGGACGCGCAGAAAAGATATTTCGCTATCTAAAATACGAGGGATGTCTGAGTGACTCACAGGTGATTACGCCGCGCACAGCGACGATAACGCAGCTGAATCTTGTGCACGATTTTTCGTATTTATCGCAGCTGAACGAGCATGAGATTGGTGAGCGGATTTTTGGGCAAGGGCTGTCAGACGAAGCACTTCGCACATGTATTGAACAACAGCGGATGATGACCGGCGGGACAATTCGTGCGGCGCGTATGGCGCTGTCAAGTCTGTATCCGAGACGCATCATCAATATGGGTGGTGGTTTTCACCATGCATACCCCGATGGTGGTTATGCGTTTTGCGTGTTTAACGATGTCGCTATCGCGATTGAACACATTCGAAAGCACGGATTCACGGGAAAAATTTTGATTATCGACCTGGACCTGCACCAGGGAGACGGAACGAAAACAATCTTTGCGAACGACCCGAATGTGGTCACTTATTCGGTGCATGCCGAAAACTGGGTGCGAGAGGAATATACGGCAAGTGTGGACATCGCGCTTGGCCCGGGAATCGGTGATGTGGCGTATCTGGAAGCAATTCGTACTTCGCTGCCGAATGTGATACATCGCGAACAGCCGGATCTGGTGTTCTATCTTGCGGGAGTTGATGTCGCCGAAGACGACGAACTGGGGGACTGGAGAGTCTCGCATGAAGCGATATTTGAACGCGATTGCTTTGTCGATCAGGTGGTTGGAAAACGACGGATGGTTGTGACGATGGCCGGTGGTTATGGTCACAATGCATGGCGGCATTCAGCCAGGTTTTTTGGTTATTTGCTGGCAGGTCTTAAGAAGCCTATCGATTCGGATAACGAGCGGTTGCTGAAAGTTCTGAAACATCTGTCGCACACCATGCCAATTCACGACCTGACGGCCGAAGATGATGACGATATCTTTGGCGATTTAATGCAGCCGATGAAACGCACACGGCTATTCGATTACTATTCTCGCTATGGCGTCGAATGTGCGCTGGAAAAGGTTGGCGTTTTTGAACATCTGCGCAAACTTGGATTTCCGTCACCTTTTTTGGAATTCGAGCTCGATCATCCCAATGGGCAGGCGATGCGGCTGTATGCAGACGATACCAGACAGATGCTGTTGATCGAAGCGATTCTGGACGACAAGAAATGGCTGAATAACAAGCGTATGTTGTGGATCGAATGGCTGCTGTTGCAGAATCCAACGCAGTCACCATCCCCCGATCGCCCGCTGTTGCCAGGACAAACATATCCGGGACTGGGTTGTCTGGCCAAAATATTCGGTCTGATATTTATGCTTTGTGAGCGTCTGAAATTTGACGCCATAGGGTTTAATCCGGCGCATTATCACGTGTGTTTTTTGGCCAAAGGCCAGGGGAGCTTTGAGAATCCTGCAGATGAAGCACGATTCCGCGTAGCCCAGCGGCTGGTTGCCGGCATGAACATCCAGCAGGCAAGCCAAATGCTGCACGACGGACTAAAATCGGGCAATGGTGAAATGAAATGGATTCCTGCACGAATGATCGTTCCCGTATCACGACCGGCAATCGCTTATTTCCACACGCGCCAATATCAGTCGGAAGTCGAAAAACTCGCAGCCATCGAGCTGCGAAAATACGGTAAATATGGTCGCAGATACCGGGGAAAACGTAACAGGAAGGACATCTAGACACCAGCAAGGAGCATTATGCGTGTAAACATCTGTATTGAGCCGCTGTTTGAGCAACTGAAAAACAAACGCGTGGGCGTTCTGGCGCATGCCGCAAGTATATTGAATAATGGCGAACATCTGTTGCTGGCGATGAAGACGTCGGGGATAGAACCCACACGCATTTTCTCGCCGGAACACGGTCTTTGGGGTGCGGCGCAGGATATGGAAGGCGTCGATCACTGTCACGACGATATCGTCGACCAGGATATCGTGAGCCTATATGGGCACAAACTGGAATCGCTTGCCCCCGAGGATGCATTGCTCGACGATCTGGACGATATCGTGATCGACGTGCAGGATGTGGGCGCTCGCTATTATACTTTTGCCTATACGGCGCTATTTTTGGCGCAGGCTGCATTAAAACGCCATATCCGCGTGCATGTGATCGATCGCCCCAATCCGATTAACTGCATCAATTTGGAAGGCAATCTGGTCGACAGCGATTTTCGTTCGTTTGTGGGAATGCGATCCGGGATGACCCGTCATGGCATGACAATTGGCGAGATGCTCTCGATGTGGTGCACAACCGAGAACACACCAAATCCAGAGTGCCTGCATATCTGCTGGATGGAAAACTACAGTCGCAGGATGTATTTCGACGAAACCGGGTGTATTTGGGCAATGCCGTCCCCCAATATGCCAACGCTTGATACTGCGATTGTGTATCCCGGCATGTGCCTGATCGAAGGGACCAATATGTCGGAAGGCCGCGGAACAACTCGCCCGTTCGAAATCTTCGGCGCACCCTGGGTGAACGTAAAAGCCTCATTTGAAGCCCTGAAACTGCTTGGGTTGCCTGGGGTGATCTTCAGACCACTGGATTTTAAACCAATGTTCCAGAAACAAGCCGGGAAACAGTGTCATGGATTTCAAATGCACGTAACCGATCGTGAACAGTTCAGACCATTGCTGACGGGAATCGCTATTTTAAGCGTGATGCACGCACTGCATCCCGAATTTGGATGGCGCACTGAGACATATGAATTTGTTTCGGATCGGCTGGCTATCGACTTGCTGTTTGGGAATGATCGAGTCAGAAAAGCGATTGAATCACAGGTGAATCCATATCAAATTGCAGATGAAATGTGGAATGCATCCGCAAGATGGCGAGAACAGAGAGAAGCGTTTCTGCACTACAGATAATCTATACCTTTACTACAATTCTATTTTGACGGCTTGCGCCGTAAGCACATATTTTTCGCGGCTACGCGCCGCAGGCGGCAAGGGGCGTTATTCCGCGAACGCCCCT
>CAMKRB010000413.1 GCA_946415045.1 uncultured Myxococcales bacterium | reverse complement strand
TGGCCGATGGCCAGACCGAGCATGCTCGTGGTGAGGCCGAGCTGCACCTGTGAGGCGGTTGTGCTGAATGATTCGGTCATTGACGGCAGCGCGGGCAGGTACATGTCTGTGACAAACGGCGCAAATGCCGTCAGCGCGGCGAGCATGATGAGGAGAAATTTTGTGGGGCGTTCGGATGTGTTTTCCATATAAAAGCCTTGAGGATCGGATGTAAAGGATCCGATGGGAACAGTGGGCCGACTGGCAAAAAAAAAAGCGCAAATTCCAAGAGAACCTGGATTTACGCTTTTCGCCACGCGGCGGTCATTATTTAGGGAGTTTTTTAGGCAAATTGCAAGTAAAATGTAGGTGTGTGTGGTTGTATAGTGCTGATTGATGATGGGGGCGGGGCGTGGGGGCGTGACACGACACTGTGCGTGGATGCATGGGAAAAAACCTTGACATGACGTGATTGGCGAGTGAAAAGAGAAATGGTATTTTTCTCGCACGTGTGATAACCGTGGAGATGGCGGAGGTGTGCGATGGTCGAAAAAAAGGGTAAATTAAAGGTATTTTCCGAACGATCCGAGAGCTTTACTGCTTTTTTTGACGAAGGACTATATTACGTTGATAAGACGGGGTTTATCCGTTACTTAATCGAAGAAAATCGCAGAATCCTTGTGTTTACGCGACCACGACGATTCGGCAAGACGACGATGCACATGACGCTGAAGACATTTTTTGAGTATCGTCTCGACAAGGACGGCAACCCCGTTGACAACCGCCACTATTTTGAGGGGCTTAACGTCACGAAAGGTGGTGACAAGGTGATGAGACATCTTGGACAATACCCGGTAATGTACCTGTCGCTCAAGGATGTAAAGTCCGATACGATTGAGGGAATACAAGCGCGCCTGGGTAATGTGCTGTCAAACGCATGCTCGGTAGTAAAAGACTTTGTTTTGAAAAGTAATTTATTAAGTGAGCATAAAAAAGCAGAATTCAACCGGATCGTTGATAAGGTAGCGTCAGTAGAAGAGATGAACCTTGCCCTCGGCAATATCTGCGAATGGCTAAAGATTGCTACTGGCCGCGATACGGTGATTCTTCTGGATGAATACGATGTCCCATTGCAATATGCGGCTTTACACGATCAAAAAGTCGGCAATACGACATTCTATAATCAGGTCGTGACATTGGTTGGTTCCTTTATGTCATCGGGCTTCAAAACTAATCCCAACCTGGCTTTTGGGATTATATCTGGCTGTATGCGAGTGGCAAAAGAATCGGTATTTACGGGCATGAACAATCCGGGATTTATATCGGTTTTGAACGATATCCCAGATGAATACTGGGGATTTACAGAGTCTGACGTTAAGACGATGTTGCATTACTATGATTTGGATGATAGATATGAAAATATCAAAGATTGGTATGAAGGATATTATTATAGTCAACGCGAAGTTTTTAATCCATTGAGTGTATTAAGTGCTGTACGTGCATTGGTGAATAAAGAGCTGTTTCCTATTAAATCCTATTGGGTGCGTACAAGCAGTAACGATATTATCGAAGAATTGCTGATTCATCATCCGGATGAGCGAGAAATCCTTGGACAGAATGTTCTCGGTGATAACGTCTGGGTGCCTCTGTATGATGATATTACTTATCGTGACTTAAAAATCCGTCCGGATTCGATATGGACGATGCTGCTGCATACCGGCTATTTAAAAACCATGAAATTGGAAAAGGAGGACAATAAGCCGCTCATGGCACTGGTTAAAATCCCAAATAAAGAAATCAATGATGTCATGAATGTCACTGTGAAATACTGGTGGGAAGATATACAGGTTCGTCAGTATAATACACAATTATTGATAAAAGCTCTGATTGAAGGAGACTGCGAATCAGTAGAGGATGAACTGTCGAATGTATTGTTAAGTGGTATCAGTATGTTCGATTATAAAGAGGATTTCTATCACGGAATGCTGGTTGGACTTTTGAGTAACGGGGCCCAACGCGTGAAATCGAATGATGAATATGGCGAAGGCCGTCCTGATATCGTCGCAGTATTTGGTCGCAACGGTGTCATTATCGAAGTCAAATGCGTGACTCCCAAAGCTTTGGCTGATGCGAAGATTGAAGATGACGACCTGGATGCGATAGAACAAATGATGGCTAAAAAGCTGGACGAAGCAGAAAAACAGGTCAATATAAAAAAATATGTCAATGGCGTAAGGGTGGAATATCCAACCGTAAAAAATTGTATGATTTACGCCATTTGTTTTTGCCGTAAACTCAGCAGGGTGCGCGTCATAAAGGAGTAACGATGGATTATACAATCAAAGAAAGTGACTGGAAAAAGTTCAAAACCAAAATCGCTGATTGGCAGGAAAACTATATGGACCGGTTATGTAAAGAATATATTGTGTTACTGAGCCAGGATAAATCTTCTGCCGATCGATTCTGGGAGCTGGAAAAACGCATTCAAAAAGATAAGCGATGTATAGGTGTAACCTGTGAAATGAGACGATCCGTTATGCTTCAGAATCTCTTGGGATTGCTTGATGAAAAAGTCATTAGAATAGAAGACCTGGACGATTTTAGCGATGAATTAAAAGCATGGGTAAAAATGGTGATTCGAGCATGAGAATATTGGATTATATGCTTATGGGAGATGGCACATAGATAAGTTGGATATGCAGCATTGCAAGAAGAGAATCTTTGTTATTGATGGGGTCTTGGATGATTCCGAAAGAGTACAAAAGGCAAGAATAGGTAATATCAGCGCAAATGTCGATGTTACTTAGTTGGCTCTGGACACTTTATTAAGGCACCGCTTGTTATAAGAAAACTATCGGGGGCATGGGATTTCGCACTAAAACATTCACAATCTTCGCTAATGACACCGTTTTGTACTGGACATAGTTTTCTGATTTCTACGGCATTACAATGAACCCGACAGTATTCTTTTTCGGGCTTAAAATCTATGAAAGAAATGGCATATTGGATCTTTTCTGGCGATTGTTTTACATACTTTAATAATTTATCAAAACTGTTAATTGTTCCATGCTTATGTATATTTGTAACTTCACGGATTTTTTTATCACATGGAATAATCCAAGGAATACCAGTTTCAGGGTAAGCTCCTCTTGGTCCGTCAATGCACTCACATTGTTCAGGATTATCGATTGCACATCTGACTTTTAATTCGATTTTGTTTGGCAAGCGTTTATGTCTACCACCTGCTCCAGGAAATCTTTCGATCATTCTGGTTCCCATAACTTTATATTCGTTATATTCAACCATTTTTACAACAGCTGATCGTTCGGTATTCTGTGCATCTTGTTGAACTTCAGGAGTTTCTTGCTGAGCTGGTTCTGCTGGAATATTATTATCAGC
>CAMKRB010000412.1 GCA_946415045.1 uncultured Myxococcales bacterium | reverse complement strand
TGCATCAGCGGCTTTCGCTGCATCGGCGGGTGCTGCATCAGCGGCTTTCGCTGCATCGGCGGCTTTGGCATCGTCAGCTTTCACTTCCGTTGCAGGAGCATCGGTCTTGGCTTCGTCTTTCTTGCATGCCGAAAAAGCTGTGAGGAACAAAACCATGAGTGCTACGATAAGAACACGAATACTGGACATATACTCTCCATTGAATGTTAAACACATAGGAATATGGATTATCCATATTCCAGTTGAGATATGACTTTTATGTCAGAGGTCAAAAAAAATCAAGCACAATGTGAATAAAATGTCAAATTATGGAGTTAATATGCGTTATACCTGTATTTTGGTATTGCAGCTATTCGCTGCATGAATCAACGGAGGAGAAGGAAGAATGAAAGTACTCATTATCAACGGAAGCCCGCACAAGAAGAACACGACCTGGCGCGCGCTGGATGAAATCAGAAAAACGCTGGAATCGGAAGGCATCGAAGCTGAAATCTATGATGTCCCGGCCGACACAGCAGGATGTTTGGGATGCAACTATTGCAGCAAAAATGGCCACTGTGTGCGCAGGGATCAGGTAAACGACATTGCTGCGCGGCTGGACAGCATCGACGGCATCATTGTTGGCACACCAACCTATTATGCATCGCCGAGCGGATCGCTTATCGCGTTTATGGATCGCCTGTTTTATTCAGCAGGCAGCAAGCTGTCGAAGAAACCGGCTGCAGCTGTGGCAATCGCTAGACGCGGCGGTACAGAGACTTCATTTGACGTGCTCAACAAGTATTTCACGATCAATGAAATGCCGGTGATTTCGTCCACCTATTGGAACAACGTATTCGGGTTCAATCCGGACGATGCTGAAAAAGACCTGGAAGGGCTTCAGACCATGCGGAATCTGGCCAGAAACATGGCATGGATTCTTAAAGCCATTGATGCAGGCAAAAAAGCCGGTATTATGCCGCCCAAAACCGAGGAATCAGTATATACCTCATTCGGAGACGGCAAATAATCAGGTTTCATTCGAAGCCATCTGGTCCGCGCGAACGACGATGGCTTTGACCTGTTCATTTGTGAGTTCCAGCTCGTGATTGGCGATATCGATGAGAATACCCGTTTTGGTGGCGCGAACACGAGTGATGGCAACATTGGGGAGAATGCCCATATCGAGGATGGTCTGACGCGCTTTTCCCGTCGTGCGAATCCGCAGAACGGTTGCACTGCAGCCGTCCTCGAGGTGATCAATCGATGTCCGAAGGGACGACTGATGCCTGGGACAGGCATTGCATGACGCCGCATCATCCTGCAGCTGGCATTTGTGTTCATTGGGGCATGCCAGGCGCGATTCAAAAAACTGTACAAACCGGTCCATGCCTTCGTCAGACAAAGCGTGTTCCATTCCACAGGCTTCGGATTTGGCTGGTTCTTCGTCCATGCCCAGAATGTCGTGAAAAAACTGGAAAAGCAAAACATGGCGGGCATAAACCCGGCGAGCAGCGATTTTACCCTGTTCGGTGAGACGAATGGTTTCGCGCTGTTCGTAGCACAGATAGCCCATTTCCGACAGCCGTTTGAGCGCAGGAGTAACGGAAGACGCCTTCACAGAACGTTCGGATGCGATATCCCGCACACGGGCATCGCGGGAATTGTTCTGTTGAAGCAGATAGATGGTTTCGAGATAGTCTTCAAGCGAAGGCGTTAGCATTGTCGTCATAAGCTCCCCATAGTCCGACTCACAATCGTCGAACGCAAGCGTATCATTTTTTTATTCAATTTTCACTAGCGAACGATACCAAACAGAATGAGCGATTCGATCCAGGGCGTGAGAAACAGCGATTTAGGTCCGCGATAATCGAAGTCCTGGTAATCGCGCTCGGTCTGAACCAGAGTGATTTCTTCGACGAGCGGGGACCAGTGATGGATATCGAGCGGTTTTGCCGGAACCGCCTCACGATACAGTAGATCCACGCTTTCGTTGTGGTTATAGACCGGATAGGCATGGGCGCAATCCGCGCCGACCTGCGTATCGTTCGGGGTATCGAACTGACGCTGAAAATGATTCTTCATGAATTTCAGCGCATCAGGCACGTGCGTTTTGGAGATCCCCTGAATCTCGTAGCTCACGACGCCGGATTTATACTGCGCGTCGCGCGACAGCGACTGCAAACCGTAGTATGACAGGCTTTCGAAACTCTTCATGCTCATGTTGATTGCCGGGGTATCGAGTGTTCGCATCAGAAGCGCAAGCCCAAGACGGGCCATCGGTTTCGATATCGAAATGCTGAGATTCTTGATGATATTCTCGCCCTCAATCAGACTCTGGCGGTATTTTTCTGTACCGCAGACCGCATGTACGGATCCGTTAAATGCAGAACAAATGAAATTGCGGGAAACGAGATTATCGAGCAAATGCCGCTGTTCAGGCGTACCGGTATACAGCTGGCTTTCGGTGAACATCATGTTTGCGCATCCCTGGCTGTATCCAACGACTACAAAAGGCGTTGAAACGGTTTTTAGTGCATCTGTAATGCGCTGGGCATTGAACTCGAGGGATTTGACGAGTCCCGTATCCGTTCTGACGCGCTGAATGCCGTAATCGCGCTGCAGTCTTTGGAAAACCGATTCCAGTTCAGAACCATGCGCGCCATCCGTGATGATTCCCATGGCAGCAACGATGGTGAGATGGACAGTTTTTTTGGGGGCTCTGGGGGTGAACCAGACAAGCGGATCTGACGGGATTCCGGCAACATCCGCATCTTCGGCATACAAATTCTGCACAACCGCATGCAGGCGTTCCGAACGCCCAAAATCTGATAATCGTTCGATATCATCGTGGCAGCAGCGATGCGCGAGCCAGGCGCGGACTTCATCGTTGTCCTGTTCGAGATCGTCCAGTACAGAAGCCACCCGCAGGGCTTCGTGAAGCCGGCTCATCAGAGATTTGAGCGTTGGTGTTTCGACAGCTGCCGGGTATTTCTCGATAAACTCGCGTGCATTCTGCACAACTGCATCCCAGCGATGGGTTGCCGCTTCGATTTCAGAATCATCCAGCCTGTCTGGGTCTGCTTCTTCGTTCAGCGATTTGCAAATCAACGGTGCGGTTTCCCGGTCCGCCTCATCCACGAGGTTTTGCAAAGCTGTTTCCAGTTGCCTGAATTCGTCGGTCGGCACGAATTCATGATGCGGCGTTTTTGGGGTATCTTTCGTTGCAGGTGCATCGGAAGTTTCGTAACGACGCGCATGCATCCTCAGAACTGCGGCATGATATGCATCATTAAAGCTGAAGATCTGTGATGCAGCATCAAACAAAGCCTTGATATAGCTCTCGTTTGAAAATGACTGGAATGGCGCGAACTGCCCAATCACAGGGATCTGAATGCCAAG
>CAMKRB010000411.1 GCA_946415045.1 uncultured Myxococcales bacterium | reverse complement strand
CTGACACTGTGTCAATTATTTTATTGACACCGTGTCAATTTTTCTGTGATGAAAAATGCGCCTATGCCTGCGGCATACGGCGCATCAGAGGCGTTCCATGGAACGCCTCTGCATTAGGGGGGGGCGCGGCTATTGGCTGTTGGCCAATACGCCTGCGCTGGCGCGCCTATGCCTGCGGCATACGGCGCGCCAACTGTGGGCACATGCTGTAACCGGAATTGTTGATTCGATGTAAAAATTGGCATATATGCCAAATATTGCGTGTAAAAATTGGCATTTATGCCAAATATTGCTTGAAATCTTGCAAAAAAAAGGTAATCGTCAGAATGAATGGGGGAACACAGAATGAAAACTGGGAGTCGTTATGTATCGGCAGGCATTGGAAGATCTAAAAAATTGGAAAAACTCAAGACACCGCAAGCCACTCATCATTGAAGGAGCAAGGCAGGTCGGAAAAACGTGGTTGATGAAAGAATTTGGGAATCAGGCATACGACAATGTTGTCTATATCAATTTTGATGACAATAATGCGATGCAGGAGTTGTTCAGGCAGGATCTTGATCCGATTCGTCTGCTTCGAGGTTTGGAACTATTTACGGGAGAAAAAATCACCCCACTGAACACGCTGATAATATTCGATGAAGTGCAGGAAGTTCCCAGGGCACTAACATCGCTGAAGTATTTTTATGAAAATGCACCGCAGTATTCAATCATTTGTGCGGGCTCTCTTTTGGGCATTGCATTGCATCAGGGGACGTCATTTCCTGTTGGTAAAGTCGATTTCCTACGCTTACATCCAATGAATTTCGACGAATTTCTGCACGCCAATGATAAAGCCCAGCTGGCGGATATGCTTAAACAAGGAGATACTTCACTAATCAATGCATTTGGGCTCGTGTGCCGGGATTTGCTCAAACAATATTATGTCGTTGGCGGCATGCCCGAAGCCGTTTTAGAATATATTTCGTCGCATGACTTCAAAGAAGTACAAAAGATTCAGGATAATATTATTCGTGCCTATGAACATGATTTTTCAAAGCATGCGCCGAATGATATCGTTCCTAAAATTACAATGGTCTGGAACAGCATTCCTGCACAGTTGGCTCGTGAGAACAATAGATTTCTATACGGTGTAGTTCGTGAAGGCGGTCGGGCAAGGGAGTTTGAAACAGCTATCACATGGCTATTGGACTGTGGTTTGATTCATAAACTCTATCGCTCGACACATCCGGTACTTCCATTAAAATCCAGTTTGGATTTAAAAACGTTTAAAATATATCTCAATGATATTGGCTTGTTATCCCGTCTTTCTGGTCTGCAACCAGAAGTATTGTTACAAGGGAATGATCTGTTTACAGAATATAAAGGCGCACTGACAGAGCAATTCGTTTTACAGGAACTCGTTTGTCACCGCGATATTCAAATAGGATATTATACAAATGAAAGAAGCACAGCTGAAATCGACTTTCTTGTGGACACGGGGGTACATCTGATACCGCTCGAAGTCAAAGCATCAACAAATCTCAAAGCCAAAAGCCTTAAGGCTTATATTGAAAAATTTCACCCCGCCATGGCCATTCGCTCATCTATGGCAGATTACAGACGCGAAGAAATGATATTGAACTTGCCATTGTTCGCCATTGGGAATTTTAAAACCTATTTATAATTGGATTTCTTGGGGGGGGGGGCGCGGCTATTGGCCGTTGGCCAATACGCCTGCGCTGGCGCGCCTATGCCTGCGGCATACGGCGCGCGATAAATCATTCCACCTTCGACCAAACACACCACCCATCCGTATCCACCGTTGGTGTATCGGATGCACACGTATAGCGCGTCTTTTGGAAAGGATTATTATCGCAGGCTTTGTACAAATAGGTCCCCTCACAGCAATCATCCTGTGTCAAAGGACTGGTGGAATACTTTGCATCATTCCAGCAGCATGCGCTGTTTTGGCAGCCACCTCCTGAACAAGCTTTGCCGCAGATACTGCAGTTGCTTGCATCGCTGGCCAGCAAGGATTCGCAGCCGTTTGCGGTATTGCCGTCGCAATCTGCATAACCAGCTTCGCACTGCCGGTAACTGCAAATACCTTGCGAACAATTCGCCGAATCAACGTGTGCCGGCGCACACACTGTGCCGCATGCACCGCAATTGTTTATGGTATGCGCGTCAACGATCTGGCCTTCATGAACATTGGTTTCGCAGCCGTCAACCCCTAATTTTCCATCGCTCACGCCACTCGGTGTGGTTTTATCTCCTGCAATACTCGCCAGCTTTGCACTGCGTCTCGCAATTCCCGCAATGCTGCGCATCATTCATAAAATCGCCGCACCAATTGTCGCATTTATCCTGGGTGCAAGTCTTTTGCTCGCTCTTTTTGCCCGAATCGTCCGAACAGCCACAAAATAGAGTAGCTGCAATCAAAATCGGGAAAACGCGTAGAATCCGGTGGGTTAATTTACGTAGGTTTGTGTAGGGGGGGGGATTTTCATAATTATGGGCTCCTTTCTATACCGTGCGCGTCTGCTGCGCGCCTGGGATGGATGATGTAATGGCTAAAGGGCGAGATATACTGGAGTTGGTGTATGCAGAGCGAATTGGTCTATCGTCAAAACGCGCATGATTGTCGCATGAAAATATGGTGTGTTCAATCATGGGATAAAAGATTGCGCATACCCATTCGCGCAAATCACAATGTCATTAAAGTTATTCTAACAAGGGATATTGCAAATTCATGTTTCCAGTGGCATGATTAAATGGGGGGACTTATGGCTTTAGCCAAATGGATAAGGAGAATCATCATGGAAGCTACGGTTCAAACGGTTCAGAGCGTGTTGAATGCTCTGGATGCGGATGATTTGCGAACAGCAGTTCGATTCATACAGTTCTTACAGGAAACGAAAAAAGAAAAGACGGCTGCCAGAAATGATGTGGACTCGAAGCGTGAATCATCTCGAATGCTATGAAAATGTGGAGGATTGTGATGATGAACGGCGAAACAACACGGATAGAATTAAGCCACACTGCCCTCAATGTGGTTATGCAGAAATGATTCATGCAGTAGAGGCTTCCGTCGATCCATGACAGAACAATCAAAAATAGAGAAGCAATTAGATAATTCAAGTACGCAAAGTGCAGCGATGGATCTCACAAAAAGCTCCAGTGCACCCATGCCTTTGAACGCAATCGAAGAGAAGCATTCTGCGTTACTCGCTAAATATCATGAGATTTCCAAAATCGGCAAAGGATCTCAGGCAACCATGCTCAAAGCACAGGATGCAGACAATCACCCTGTGGCGATTAAAGTATTTAACATCTCCGATATGGAGGAATGGAAAGACCAGGAACTCTTTGAACGCGAAATCGAAATCTTAAAGAAAATT
>CAMKRB010000410.1 GCA_946415045.1 uncultured Myxococcales bacterium | reverse complement strand
CAATGATTGTGATCCAATAGATATGATTCATATCATACTCCTGTTCTCATCAGAGTTAATTGCAAAAGCTGGTGATGTGATTGAGCCGTCTTGCCAAAATTGCATTTACGCCTCCTCTTCTCTTGCTACAAAGCCAAGTCTGCTTATCTGTATATAATTGTGATTTGATCGTCAAGTTTTTTACAGTGTTACAGCATTTAAACCAGGTATGAATCTGTCCAAAGCCTCGTCGGTGCTATTCATATCAATAGTCCCGGCAATGCCTGGCGGGCGGTCATTCTCTGCGCTCAAAACGGGTGCTATTGGTATTAAACGCAGATATCGTTCAGGATATGGTGCTGAACTTTTATGATATTGGTAATTGCCCATCCCTCTACTGACATGCCTGGTATAATATGCATGGCATGTAAGTTTTTAGCGGAATGGGGAATGTGTCCCATTTCGTCTTGCGGCCATAGTGTCTGGAAAAATATGAAGCACGTAGAAAATATTGCGGATTCCAAAGAACTTAGCCCTTTGGCGGGGGTCTGGGGCAGAGTTACAGCTGAACTGTTATGATATTGCGCATTTTATTCACGCCCATGGTGTATTTCCACAAAACTTGTGTATACTGTGTGCGCAGCCGTTTGCCACTTTGGTTTTGGCTGTGATGATTGCTTCAACTGCATGCATTGAATGGAGTGAAAATTATGCGTTCATACTCGCATTTATGTGTTTTCTTTGCGGCAGCACTTGTGCCTGCAATTTCTTTTGCCTACGGCGAGGGGGATGATATTCCCTATAATGCAAGGGCAATTCATCTTTTGACAAATGAGGCACGGACGGATCCGGCGGTCGCACTCGAAACCTGCGGCAATAATTGCGCCGAAGGACTTGCATGTTATGAAGGGGCAAGACAGCCTTTGTATTGGCGCACAGATTTGGCTCACGCTGCTCAGTTCCATGCAAAAATGACGAGTGATCTCTCATGCATGCAGCATCCATCACCTTGTGAACTCGTCAGCACCATTGCCGACGATTATCCCGATAAATGCGACGGTTCGGTCGCATGCGCCTGTGTTGGCGGAACGGCGTCCTGCCATTCCACCGGAACCGATACATTTGATCGCATTACTCTGTTCACCGGAAAAGAATTCAGCAGCCGGGCAGAAAATATCGCTTTTACTGCAGATCCTGTAAAAGCTATGAACATGTGGCTGAACGAAACCGGTGGTAATCCCGGCGTTTGTGATTATGTCGGTTCTAACGGTCATCGGTGGAGCATCCTCAGCCCCGAATACAATGCCATCGGTGTCGGTACTGTGAACCTCGCGGTTCAGGATTTTAGCAGCATCAAAAAAGAAACTGCTGCACTCAGCGCGGGTTCTCACTATATGAATGGCACATTGCTTTGGTTTAAGACGCACTACTATGCCAGTGCCGAAGCAAGCCAGGTTAAGCTTGTTCTTGGCGATGGCGAGGATCGCTGCCGCGATTTGGAACTCACCGTTGGTTCTGCGGTGAACGGCGTTTATGGCATCTCCGGACTCTCCGGGTTGGAAGCCTGTACGCCATACTATTACGAAGTCGTCGATGCGGACGGCACATACACAAAGTTCCCGACTCAGGGAAGCCTGCTGTATGATTGCGAAAAATCATGGAAAGCAGCTCATGCGCCTTCATGCCTGAATCCCGATGATCCCGGCAGCCCGGAAGATCCGGGCGGCGACAACCCTGGTGGTGGCGATAATCCCGGAGGCGGCGACAATCCTGGCGGCGGCGACAATCCTGGTGGTGGCGATAATCCCGGAGGCGGCGATAATCCCGGAGGCGGCGACAATCCCGGAGGCGGCGAACCACAAGATAAAAACGATCCCGCTGCATCGCAGGCGGATGCCGGTCCAAAATCCGGATCAGATGATTGCAGCGTGACGCTGCATCGCTCGACGCAATCCGGATGGTGGCTGCTGCTGACTGGTGCGCTATCCCTTGGCCTGATCAGACGGCGTCGCAATTCAGTTCGAAACTGATACAAATCAGGGGGGCCATGAGCCCCCCTGAAATTATTAATCCGTGAGAATATATTCAACGGTCGTGACGACGCGGACTTTCTTGCGTTCCTCAAGTCCCACGGCTGCATCGTCGATCGAAAACCATCCCTGAGTGGCCGATTTGATTTTGCCAACTGTGCTTCCGGAGTCGTTGGCAAATTGCTCAGCAGCAGCGCGGGCGTTTTTCGTGGCTTCGCCGATCATATCGGGTTTGATGGTGTTCAAAGCCGTATATTCATATTGTACTTTGTTGTCGTATTCCTGGGATACGACGATTTCGCTGCCCATCAGTTCCAGCGAATGTTCCTGGGCTTCCTTGACCGCTTTGACATTGTTCGAACGGACCAGAATCGTTTGTTTCGCGATATAATGATATTTGGCTTTCTCGTTTGACAAGGAATAGAGCGAGGTATCGGTGATGGATGGCGCCTGCACAGTATAATCTGCTTCAGTCAGGTTATACTTTTTCAGATAATCCTTGGCGATTTGGATCTTGGAGACGATGTCGGCCTGCAAATCCTGCATCTGGTCGTTACCAAGACTGAACGAAAGCGGCCAGATGGCCATATCTGCGTCGACTTCCCGTTCTGCCAGACCGCGCACCGATACGATGCGATCCGGTTTTGCAATCGACCCAAAGCCATTGGCAAGCGTCCCGAATCCATTGGCGATTTTGCCGAATCCGCCAGCCAGAATATAGGCTGCGACGACGACCGCAATGCCAATAATAATGCCGAGAATCAGTGCTTTTGCGGTGCTGTGCTTTTCTTCACTCATTGTGGTACCTCCTGTTGGAACGAGGGGTGGTGGTTGTAGGGTGAACGGATAAATGCATGGTGCATCTTTGACGAAACAGATCCGGGTGTCGCTGTTTCGTCGCAGTGATGCTGCTTTGCACAAAGCCCTTTGCCTTCCGGCTTATGGCTTCAGCATGGTCTATAACGCCGGTTTGTGAACATCTAATCCAGACTCGATTGAGAATTCCCATTTAAATCATCTGCATGTCGACCTGACGATCCAGGAGGCTGGTCATGGTCTCTTTAATCTCCGTTGCGGCTTTCTCTCCAAGATCGCCGACGATGGCAACGATATGCGGTTTATCAGAAAGCAGTTTTCTGGCCATGTTGCTGATTTCTTCGGCTGAAATTTCGAGCAGTTTGCGGCATCTTTCGTCGATTTGACAGGGCATTTGCTGCAAGGCCATGGAACTGACCCATTGTGCAAAAGATGCACTCGAATCGAGCAGTCCAATATGCTCCCATATCACGCGGCGGCGCAGTTTGGTGAGTTCTTCCCGAGGCACTGGATTTTGTCCGAGTTCCTGTAAAAGGCCATAAACTGCCTCCAGAAGTCTGGAGACACGGCGGTGGC
>CAMKRB010000409.1 GCA_946415045.1 uncultured Myxococcales bacterium | reverse complement strand
TTAACTCCTGTGATACAGATTGGGTTGCCGATTCGGGTGACTTCTGTGATCCTGCACATCCCGAAATCATCAATGCGGCAGCCAGTGTAACGATAAGTCTTAGTTTCATTTTCTCTCCCGGTGTGTTGGATTCTATTGTATAAATCAAATGTTGAATTATATACAAATAGATTCAAAGATAGATAGAAGGAACAGGCGTCACAACCGCACCAATGAAGGCCCGGTACATCCACCTACTTATATGCCCAGGGCATACAATTCCCTGTGCGCAGCTTATATAAGGTCTATCCGGGATATTTGTCAATTATCGGAGATGGCGGTAGAATAAAAAGGGGATTTGGTGTGATGCGCAAAGCATGATACCTGTCAGACGATATGCTATAGTTTTTTCGCGCGTATCGGGCACGGCCCGATAGCGCGAAACGCAAGGCGTATGCGCACCGCGCATAGCCGCGCCAACACGAAACGATCAAATATAGTTCTTGCAGCGATTTATGAAACGGGCATTTATCAAAGGCAACGATGCGGTGATTGCGGGCGCGCTGTACGCGGGTTGCCGTGCGTTTTTTGGGTATCCGATTACGCCGGCCAGTGAGATAGCGCACGACGCGATGAAGCTGATTCCGGCTGCGGGCGGTCTTGCGATACAGGCGGAGAGCGAGGTTGCGGCGATCAATATGGTGTATGGCGCGGCGGCGACGGGAACGGCGGCGATGACGGCGACTTCGGGACCCGGATTCAGCCTGATGCAGGAAGGTATGTCGTATCTGGCTGCGGCGCGGCTGCCCTGTGTCATCGTCGATGTGATGCGGTCGGGACCGGGGCTTGGGAATATCGGGCCGGAGCAGGGCGACTATTTTATGGCCGTCAAAGGCGGCGGACATGGCCATT
This sequence comes from uncultured Myxococcales bacterium, assembly GCA_946415045.1. GTDB lineage: Bacteria > Myxococcota_A > Bradymonadia > UBA4248 > UBA4248 > UBA4248. Next base: position 2,516 of record CAMKRB010000409.1, on the reverse strand, counting down.
ATCACGTGCCGGTGATTGCGCCGTCCAGCGTTGCCGAGATGTTTGGCCTCACCGCGCGCGCTTTCGAAATCGCCTTTCAATACCGCACCCCTGTGATCGTACTCGCCGACGCTTTTATCGGGCAGATGATGGAAACGATCGATTTGCCCGATGATTTGCAGGCGCCGGGCGATGTGCCGGCACACCGCTGGCCGCTTGATATTGCGGTGCATGGCGATAAACCGACGCGAGGCCATATCGTTTCGACGCTTGAGCTCGTACCGCCCCGACTGAACGAAAAGAATGACGCACGATTCGAAGCTTACCACAGGATGGCTATGGAACTGCCGCAATCCGAGACAGATGCTGAGGATGACGCCGATACACTCGTCGTCGCTTTCGGCATTTGCGCCAGAATTGCCCACGAAGCCGTTGCACTTGCCAGATCTGCCGGCCATCGCGTGAACTGGTTCAGACCCATCTCGCTATGGCCATTTGATGAACAAACTTTCGTTGAACAAGTGAGCAGTGCACGTAAGATCTGCGTCGTCGAATGCAACCGCGGGCAGATGCGAGAAGACATCGAGCGTCTGACTGCAAAAATCGCAAATCGTCCGGAAATTGAGGGCGTCTGCACAGATGGCGGCGTCATCCCAACGACCGAACAAATTATCCACGCACTACGCTGATACGCAGCGTCCAGCCGGCGCTCAGCGTGATTTGAACTTGGCTGGCCAAAAGAGGAAATCTGCATGAACAACGAAGAAATCAGGGATTACATCGGTGAAATCGTCGACGCTCGCTGTGAAGAAGTGAGCGACAAGCGCGTCGTTTTTAAATTCGACGAAGTGCAATGGGCTTTTGTGCCGCGCGGGGAATGCCCGGATGATATCAAAAAAGGGGACGTGCTGGCGCTGTATGTCGATGGCATTGCAAAGAACGGCATGTGGGCCTGTTCGATCGACAAGGTACAAATCGAGCAGCTGTATCGCCAGATTAGCGATGCCAAACGCGACAACATCGATATCCAGGTCGAGGCCATTGGCATTGAAGAGAACGGTCTGGTCTGTGATGTCATGGGGCTGGCAGGATTTATGCCGCTGCGCGAGATCGAGGATTCACCGCACGTCGTCATCGACAGCTATGTCGGCCAAACGCTCAAAGCGCGGATTTTGAAGTTCTCACCGACCGATGGAACGATTATCGTGAGCCGCCGTGCGGCCATGGCCGATCAACTGCGCGAATCGCGCGAAAAGCTGCTTTCACAGCTCAAGCCCGATCAGGTTTATGAAGGCACCGTCAAGCAAATCGTGGATTTTGGTGCATTTGTCGATATCGGCGCAGGTGTGGAAGGCCTGGTGCACCGTTCGAATCTGTCGTGGGGCAACCGGGATCCGGCCGAAGTCGTATCGATTGGTTCGAAGCTGAAAGTCATCGTGCTTTCGGTAGAAGAGGGCCGGATTTCGCTGGGACACAAGCAACTCATCGAAGATCCCTGGGCTGCGGCCGCACAAAAGCTCACGGTGGGCAGCATTGTCGATGGCAAAGTGACGACTTTTGCCAATTTTGGCGCTTATGTGCGCGTTGGCGACCAAATCGAGGGACTCGTACACAATTCCGAGCTTTCGTGGGACAACGGTGTGCGCAATGCCCGGCAGATTCTAAAGCTGGGCGATGATGTGAAAGTAAAGATCATCGGCATCGACGAAGGAAAACGACGCCTCAGCCTCAGCCTCAAACAGGTATCGGGCAACCCCTGGGAAGCTGTGTCACAAAAGTATCCGGTCGGATCGGTCCAGAAGCTCACGATTGCGAGCATCGCAGATTTCGGGCTGTTTGTCGATTTGGGTGATGGGCTGCGCGGCCTGATTCACAAAAACGATCTGCAATGGAATTCGGGCAATATCGATTTGAATGCGACGTATCACGTTGGTGATGAAATTGAATGTAAAGTGCTCGGGATCGATATCGAAAAATGCCGCGCCAGTCTGGGCGTCAAACAACTGAGCAGCGATCCGTGGGCAGACTTTATTGCTCAAAAGCCACTGGGCAAACAGTTCGAAGCGACGATTCGCAAAACGGCCAGAATTGGCGCATTTGCGAGCATTGGTGAGGTCAGCGGCCTCATCCATATTTCGGAGCTGTCGGAAGTGCGCGTCCCCAGCGTGGAATCTGTCGTTCACGTCGGACAAACCGTTCAGGTCACGGTCATTGGCATCGACGAAGAACGACGCAGAATCAATCTGTCGCTCATCGCCGAACCATTTGATCCCGAAGCATCATCCGAAATTCCTGCCGAACCGGATGAAGCCAAACCCACCATCGCGGATATTATCCCCGACGAGCTCAAACCAAAACTATAACAGCGCAATGCCGTGTTCGCGGCAAGCGTCGATCATTTCGGGCGGCCAATAGGCCGCCTGCACTTCACCGATATGCGCTTTTTTGAGCAGCATAAAGCAAAGCCGCGACTGACCGATACCGCCGCCGATCGACTGTGGCAGCTGATCGTTGAGCAGCATCTTGTGGAAAGGCAG
>CAMKRB010000408.1 GCA_946415045.1 uncultured Myxococcales bacterium | reverse complement strand
TGGGGATCTGTACATCTGCGACGTCGACGGTATTTTGTGTATTCTGTTCATTCTGATGCTGTGGCATGGAATATCACCCTGAGAATTTGCCGTAGCCATAGGAGGCCAGGACGCATGACACCACGGTCCGGACCAAAAAGAGGAGACAGAGGATTCTGTTTAGCGAACGTGGATATGAAAATGCGAAGTCGTTTGTTTTACTGCTTTTAGCTTATAGCTTATGGCTTATAGTGTTCTTTAGCCAACTACAAGCTATAAGCCACAAGCTATAAGGCTGAACTTCCAGACATCTGGAGCGAAAGCTATATCCACACTTGTTAAACATAGCCAAACGGAGACTAGGAATTTGGGATGCAGATATTATCGGGATTGCAGGAATAGCCATTAGCGCAGGTGCTTCCGGATCCGCAGGCGCGCGTCATAGCGATTCTTCGGCTAGCGCCATTGACGCCGCTTGTTCCGGATTCACCGGCTCCGCCGACGCCCCCGGTTCCTCCGGTGCCGCCGCGGGCGACAGAATCGTCGTAAGTGAACGTATTGGCATCCGCCAGTGAGAAGGGGCTGATGTTGTAACCGAAGATATCCAGGGACGGACCGCCGGCGCCGCCACCGCCGCCGCCGCCACGGCCGCCGGTTCCACCGGCGCCGCCTTTACCGGCCTTTGTGGAGATCCAGTAACCGGCTTTTCCACCGGTTCCGCCGTTACCGCCGGCACCACCGGCACCACCGACACCGCCATTTCCACCATTTCCGCCGCGACCGCGCATAAAGACGTTGCCGGAAATCGTCGGCAATCCGGAAGAATACCGCGTGGCACTGATGAACAGTCCGATACTCGCGCCACCGCTGGTACCTCCGCCACCGCCCATGCCACCGCATCCACCGGCACCGCCGCCACCTCCGGTCGGACCGATTTCATATAAGCGACAATCGAATGGCTGCTTATAGTAGTAAGCGACGCCACCGCCGCCGCCGCCACCGCCGCCGGCGACACCATGGCCGCCCCGCGTTCCGGATCCGGCTGTATCCGCAGCCACCCAGTGACCATTGCGAATCGTGCCATATCTGCCTGACGCACCGGTTCCGGCATGTCCATTGCTGCCCGAAGCCCCGATTAAACCATCCGTTCCGACATCGCTGAGAATATTGGTCGGATAACCCGTTTCGGTCGCATGTGAACAAGTTTCATCCGACATCGAATCAAACGAGCTGTCATATCCGCCAAGACCGCGGTTCTGTGAATTGGTGCTGTACTCTGCCCTGCCCCCCATCATGGTATTCCAGTTATAGGTGGGACACTTTGTGCTGCCACCGGCAGTCGCATTTGCGCTGGTACATTTGGCATTCACGCCGCCGGCTCCACCGCTTTGCGAATCATTTGAACAGGGCCCGTTTTTCCGAAGTGAATCGACCCCATTCTTTCCATTCAGCGCACTGTCCTGTTTGCTTCCATTGCCTGCTTCGCCGGCAGCCCCGGGCAATCCGTGTTCCCCCTGACCGCCCGAAATCAGATTGGCAAACAGCGACACTTCATCCGTATCCGAAATCCAGATCGCGATGGATGGTTTTCCGCCGGCATCCAGCGTGCGGTTGGCTCCCTCAATGACAAAGCCGGAGACCACAGATTGCCGCGTCAGTCGGGATGCGCGGACTGCAGCGTCGTCTGATACCCCGCGAATCGTCGATGCATGCAGCACCAGATCGCGCGATTTGAAGTTCACGCTGTATCCGCCATGCATCACCACACCATCGGGCAGCGTCAGATCTTCTTCATAAAGCCCCTCGGCGACCAGGATGTACTTTTTGCCGGCCGAAGGCCAGGCCGAAAGCGCATCACGAATATGCTGATAGGGCGCATTCATCGAACCATTGCCGCCGGGTTGAGCATCCCGCGATACGAATATGGCATCGCCAATCACGCCGTCAATGCCGTCACAGTTTTCGTCCAGAAACTCAAATCCGGCATCGTAAATCTCTGGAATCTCCGGATCATCGTTATTCAGATTTCCCTTTACCCGCCTGCACTCGCAACCGTTCGACGCATCCTTGTCGGTATCGACCCATTCGTAATTGATCCCATTCTCTCGCTCGGTTTTGCAAGGCCCCATGCCGCATGCTGCAGTTCCGGCCGTGACCAGGCAGACGCCCTCGACGTGATGCAGTTCCGGTTTGTAGTAATCGGAACAGTCGTTGAAACAATAGCCGCAATGCTTGTCGGAAGTATAAAGATTTGTCACGGGATCGAGCATACCTTCGTCGATGCGGCCATCACAGTTGTTGTCCAGTCCGTCGCAAATCTCGACGTTGTAATTCTCGATTTCACAGTCAGACCAAACGAAAGCGCCGTCTTTTTCATAGCACCACTCGAATCCGACGCACGAATCGAGATGACATGAACGTGCGCTTCCCACATTGCCCGAATTGCAAATGCATGTGCCGGAATCCGGGACGCATTGTTTTGACCCGCGCACAGTCTGGCAATGATATCCATCAGGGCACGTGGAACCATAGGCAGATGATTCGGAACAATCCCGTCCGCAAAATGCCTCAAGCCCGTTGTCGACGCAGAGGCTGTTTGGTCCGACGCAGTCACTGTCCTGTGAACAGGCCATACACAAATTGCCGGGCAAAGCCATGCATGTTGTGCCGTCATTATAAGAGAAATAGCCGGGTTCGCACGCAACCGCCCTGCACTGGGCGACGCCATCGATGAGGCGGCATTCAGTCGCAACGGCATGCAGCATGAGCAAATCGCAGTTCTGTCCGCAAGCGCCGCAATTCTGAATCTGGTTATAGATGCCGTTCGAATCGCGGAAATCCTCATCCACACTGCCATCACAATCGTCATCGGCCCCATTGCAGCTCTCGGCCACAGGGGTGGCACCGATACACACAAGTCCCGATGAACCCGCACACATCATCGTGCCTGGGCATGATCCGAATTCGTTGGTAATTTCGCAATCGTCACCGTCGAGATCTTCGTCGATGAAACCGTCGCAGTTGTCATCCAGCCCGTTGCAAATCTCGGCTTCGGGCGTTTTGGCGCTGCAAGTCTGCCATTCGAGTGATGCGCCGCAGGTCTCGACGCCGCGGCAGACGCCGAATTCGTTGGAGATCTCACAGCCGCGCACCTGTCCGATGCTGTCCTCATCACACGTACAGCGCCCGGATACCGGCATGCACTGCCGCCCGGTTTCGCCCGCATCATTGGTAACTGTTTCGCATGCATACCCGTCCGGACAGCTCTGATAGTTGCAGTCCATCGCACAATACGAACCGTTTTCCATGGCCATGCACCAGTTTGCATTGCCCACGCCGCACACGGCATTGCTCGTACAGGGCATGCAAATCTGCTGTTTTGCCATAGCGCACAGCGACACCCGTCCCTCGCCATGCGGATTGTCGACTTC
>CAMKRB010000407.1 GCA_946415045.1 uncultured Myxococcales bacterium | reverse complement strand
TCCATGGCGTTGTACCGTCGCCCCGCCGACGTCGTGTCGGCGGGAAGGATCTGAGCTCTTCAGGACGGCCTGCGGCCGCAAGATTGGTAATGACGCAACCAATGTGCAGGAAACCTATACTTATCCTGCACATGAGCTCATACGGCCGCAGGCCGTCAAAAAAAGACTGCAGTAAATCTATACCTATTGTGCCGCAGCAAATACGAATGGGAATTCGATGACACAGATACCACCGTCGGGAGGATCGAACCGAAGGCGTCGAACGGTCTGCGTGAGGCAGGATTCGACTTTGGCATTGTTCATGGTCGATGATTTGATGGACGCATCGGTGACTTTTCCATCGAGTCCGATTTTCCAGAAAACGATGATTTTACCGGCCAGATCCGGGTTGGCGAGCAGCTGTTGCTCATAGCAGTTTCGAAGAGCATTTGCGCGTTTTTGCACGACATCACGGATGTTCGACTCTTTGCAGAATGCGCCTTGTTTTGGAGCATCCATGGTGAGTTTTGGCTTTTGTTTGACGCCGGATTTTTTGGGGCCTTTGACTTTTGCGGATCCGGAGCCATCCCCGCCGCCGCCGCCAATTCCGCCAATACCGGAACCGTAGCCACCGCCACCGCCACCGCCACCGGCCATACCGATGCCGCTGAGTCCTGCGCCAAATCCTGCACCCGTACCAAATGCATCTCCTTCGGCAGTTTCAGGCATGAAATCCGTTGCATCGCCAAGACCGGCGCTCGTTCCAAAAAGACTGGCCATGTCGTGCATCTTTGCGCCGCCCAGCGCTGCCTGTATGCCAACCGGTTTCTCGACTTTGTCCAGATTGGCAACCGGCGACTGCGTGTCGTCAATTTTTGGACGATCCATATCTTTGAGCGAGTCGTCGATGATGACGTCATCGACATCTTCGATCACCGGGAGCTTATCTTCGGGCTTTTCCTCATCGACATGTTCCTCGACCTGACTGAGAATCTCCACCCAGCGCGATTCGAGACCTTTATAGGTGGTGGCTTCGATCTTCTGACCCGTCATCCCGGCGATGAATAGAAAAATCGAATGCACCAGAAAACTGAGGACGAGCGTGCGGGCAATCGGACTTTCGAGCGCCTGAGAAAGCAGCAGCATAGAGCTGCCTGCAACCGGAGCTTTGGCTGGAGTGCTGTAGCACAGCAAAAAATCGTATCCGGGCGTCAGATTCAGGATCAGCCAGTCGGATTCACCAAATGAATAAGAGGTTTCGTGCGATTGCCCAGGGTGACAGCCGCCGCCGCATGAGGTGCTGATGACCATCTGGGACGACAAATAGACAGTTCCGCCATCTTTGCTGTCAAAAATCGTGTAGGATTTGCCCAAAGCAGGCAAATCAATACTGAAATCGGTATTTGGAGCGCTCCCCATCGTGATCTTCGAACCCGAAAGGAACTTTTCTGTGATCACTTTCTGGTGATAAATCAGAGCGCCATAGAGTTGTTTTTTCATTGTTTCCGCACCTTTAGACGATGACAAATAACGAATTGTGTCTGTATCACAGAGATGATTTGATGGAAATGCGTTTGATCACCGACCGTTTTCTGTTTGCGAATTTTCCCAACAAAATCAAAATCATAAACATCAATTCAAACAAACCGTAATTCTCTGTACGCACCATCGCCGCACACCCGCTGTCTTTCTTTTTGGGATACAGCGTATCATTCAGCCACCGCTGATGCGCCGCAACCGAAGTCGCAATGGAAAAATCCGCGCAGTGCTCATCTCCGGACGATGTCACAGCCACCACTTGCTGCACCCCATCCATCATGACCAGAACCGCGCCTCCCGAGTCCCCGCTGCACGGCCCGCCGTCCTTCAGTGAGCTTTTTAAAGTACCATAGGGCATCCGGACATCCGAAATCTCGCACCACGACTGCGTACACCACGCATCCAGTGTTCCCGTAAACACACGGCGTTTGTTGTACGCCCCCGATTCATCCACCCCATACCCCACAAACATCACGTCCTGCTTTTGGTCGACAATCGCCTTCACTTTCGAAAAACCCGTCACCACCGGCAAAGGACGTGCGACATCTGCAGCAACCGCCGAACGCAGCCACACCACCCCGATGTCGTTCATGTTCGTCAGGCTGTCGTAATCCGAATTCACGCGATATCGGTCGATTTCATACACGCGGCCCGCTTCTGGTGCGCCCGCATCCACATCAGCCACCACAGCGATTTTATGGTCGCGATACAGCGAACCAAACGGAAATCCCTCATCATCCACCAGACAATGTGCGGCTGTCAGAACGACGTTTTCGGCAATCAATACCCCCGAACAATACGCATAATAAGCATTATCACCGTTGCCGCGGCTGATCACCAGCGCCACAACACTGCCAAAATCTGCGTTGCCTGCCTCTTCGCCGTATAATATCGGTGCGCGGGCGACGCCCAAATCCGCACCCTCTTCCACGCAACCGCACAGCAGCCACGCAGCAGCCATTATCATCCCAATCTTTTTCATGCGCGCTCCCCGCCCATTCTCTGCAATACACCACTCAACATTTTGTAATTATAGAGAAAAATGCACATCATTGCCATCTTATCGGTCGCATTTGGCGGCGCAATCGGCGCCACCCTTCGCTATCTCATATCACAAATATCATTTCTTCAAACGTCTTTTCCCTGGGCCACATTCGCGGTCAACCTTGCCGGTGCCCTCCTCATCGGTTTCATCGTCGGGATTGCCCCCAGCCGCCTCTCCCCCAACGCGCTTCTCTGCCTCAAAACCGGTTTCTGCGGCGGCCTCACCACGTTCTCGACATTCTCGCTCGAAGCGCTCTCGCTGTTTGAAAAAGGCCGCATTCTGCCCGCATCCATCTATATTCTGGCCAGCGTGATCCTGTGTATTTTCGGCGTTTTTGCAGGCCGTGCGCTAGCGATGCGCTGTATAAATTAAGGGATTGCCGCGTTTTGCGCTTTGCGCATGCACGCGTCGTGCCCGTGCTTTCGCACCTGCGTGCGATGCGCCCGGGCGCGCACGGCTATGTGCTCGGGCCTTTCGCCCTTGCGCGCATACGCCGTGCGCCTCACAATCTGAACAAAATCCGGCGTTCATCCGCTATTGCAAAGACAAATCCGTAGCCGGAATGCAACACACAGAACGGAGGATAATCTCAATAAAACGTGGATTTGCGAGCTATCCAGACAAAAATGCCCGCGTATTGGCACTGCCAATAGCGGGCATGGCGAGCCGTATGCGCATCGCGCATAGGCTCGCAGAGGCGCAGCGCAGCTCGCCTCTCACCAAAACAACTATTTCTTTTTGTTGCTGACCATGATCTGCGGGAACGGAATTTCGATTCCGGCCTTGTCGAGCTGACGCTTGGCATTGACCGTGAGTGCTTCCTTGACAGCCCAGTACTGGTCGCCTT
>CAMKRB010000406.1 GCA_946415045.1 uncultured Myxococcales bacterium | reverse complement strand
AATATGTGCTTACGGCGCAAGCCGTCAAAAAAGGCATTACTGTCAACTATAGAGCTGAGCAACCTGTTACAACAAATTCGAAGCGATTTCAGCCAGTTTCGAACGCTCACCCTTGGTCAGCGTGACGGTTGCGGCAATATCCACGCCCTTCATCTTGTTGATCACATAAGTCAGACCATTGCTGTCGGCATCGACATAGGGATTATCGATCTGATACGGATCACCCGTAAGCACGACCTTGGTCCCCTGGCCGACTCGCGTAATAATTGTTTTGACTTCGTGCGGCGTCAGATTCTGCGCTTCATCGATGATGATGTACTGATTCGGAATCGACCGGCCACGGATATAGGTCAGCGCCTCGATTTGCAGCAGCCCCATATCGATCAGTTCCTTATAGCTGCGGCGTCCACGGCGTTTGTCCTCTTCGTTCAGCCCCATCAAAAACTCGACATTATCAAATATCGGCTGCATCCACGGATTCAGCTTATCCTCAATGCCACCGGGCAGATAACCGACATCCTTACCAAGCGGGAAAATCGGGCGCGCCACCAGGAGTTTGCTATAAACCTGCTCCTCCGTTGCTTTTTGCAATCCCGCAGCCAGCGCAATCAGCGTTTTACCTGTACCCGCCTTGCCAAGCAGCGTCACGAGCTTGATGTTGTCATCGAGCAGACAGTCGAGCGCATAATGCTGTTCGCGGTTGCGGGGCTTAATTCCCCAGATGCTGCCAAATCCAGGACGAGTTGTCGCAAGCGCAATAATCTTGTTCTGCATCGGCATCAAACGCGCCATCGCCGTATGGTTCTCGTTGACCTTGTCCACCAGCCGCACATATTCGTTCTGATAAAGCACCGCCCCCGTCTCATCCAGTCCCTCGGTCAGCTCGATGTTTTCGTATGCATTGTCGGCTCGCGGAGATTCGCAAAACGGCACAATCACTTCACGTGACGCATAAAGCTCATCGATGAGGTCGGCCCCCACGCGAAGCTCAATCGCCCCCGGATAAAGCTCATCTATCGAAAAACTGCGCTCTTCATAGTTCTCGCTCTGCAGCCCCATGCCGTCTGCCCGGATGCGCAGATTCGTGTCTTTCGTAATAAAGATGCAGGGCACATCGGGTTCTTCCGCCTGCACGCGCAGCGCCACGCTCATAATCAGCGTATCAGGGGAATTCTTGCTCGTCGCAATGTTATCGGCCGGCATGTACTTGCGATCCGCCGCCAGCACACGAATCTTTCCGCCGTTCGGCATCGCCACGCCATGCGCCAGATTGCCCTCTTTGCGGAAATCATCCAGCGTCCGGCTGAACTGCCGCGCCGCACGCCCCAGCTCATTGAGCTGTTTCTTGAAATTGTCGACCTCCTCCACCACATAAATCGGGATAACAACTGTGTTATCGCCAAACTTTGTAATTGCCTGCGGATCATGCAGAACGACATTGGTATCGAGCACGAAATTCTTCATAGTCAACCTTTCCTTTACCCTATAAGAAACACCCCCCTTACTATTCGTAACATGTAATTCGACGAATTTCATCTTTGTTGGTATTTTTTTTTGAGAGACGTCCCTCGGAACGTCTCTCGCTCGCCTATGTGCCTGCAGCACATACGGCTCGCCTGCGCGTCTATTGCCTGCGGCAATACGCCGCGCAATTTACTCCTGCATCAAATCATACCGCAACACGACCACGCGACGCACATTATCCGTATCTATCGAGGTAAATGCGATATACAGACACCCATCTATCATTCGAATGCCCTCGGCTTCCAAATACCCTGTCGAGGTGATCCCAAGGTCTTTCAGGGTGCGCATATTGGATACCGCAGGAAGTGCGTATTTCTTCACAGATGCACCCGAAAAATTCATGATCGTCACATTGGCATACGAAGCACTGTTGCCATCGTTATCATTGCCGCCACCAGTCAATATATAAATCTTGCCATTTTTGATGGCAAACCCCTGCTGGATGTCGTCACTGTAGATTGTGGATGAATCGGTGAATTCATAATGCCATACGGGATCCAACTCCGACAGGTCTTTCACTTTCACAGTCGGCCGAACGCCTGTTTCCTCCGGATAATCCGAAGTGCCAGCGCCCCAGGTCAGAGGAAACGACAACTGCTTCGATTTCGGCGTCAGCTTTTTCGCATTCGACAAATTATAAATATACAAATGGCGAGTTTTGCCATCCTTCGACTGTCCCCAAACCGCCATGCGTTTGTTCGGAACATCCAGCGCCGGCTGGAAATTCCATAAATTTGGAATGGTATAATGCTCCTGAATATCAGACGGAATATGCGTCTTGGCGTCTTCATATTTCACGCGCGAAATCGTCTGCGATGTGCGATATAAATTATTAGAGTCGCGGGTGCCATAGTTGCCAAGCCATAAATAATTGCCGTCCGAAGCCTCTTCCATCGAAAGATTCTGACCGTGACCGGCAAACTGCATCGTCATCAGCGCGTCAAATTTTTGGCCGTCCGTCTGCTTCGATTTGTCTATCTTCATGATCGGATTTTCGTGACGGTGGTAATTACCATTCCCGTTTTGTGAAAAATACAGGTAACCATCAGAAGTAATGTCAAATCCCTGCATGACCGAATTGTACTTCAGCTGAAATCCGCTCGCATAAATCATATCTTTGGTCAGGGGACGATTCAGCACATCGGGATTGATGACATGGGTCACGTAATCGGCAGAAAATTGCCCGTCTTCCGTCCGAACGTTCAGAATGGTCTTGCCATACCCCACTCCGGTAATTTTTCCCTTCGTATCGATCGTTGCAATCCTGTCATTGCCCGATGACCAGATCAGTTTGCAGGGGACAGTCGTGGCGTTGTATTTCCCCTTTTCCGTTTTGAGAACGATATCCTGGGTTGAGGACTGCCCTTTGTACAAATCAATGCCATAGTGGACGAAATATAAATCCTGCACGACTTCACCATTGCACAAAGTCGGCTCAGGTTCGGGTTCGGGCTCGGGTTCTGGCTCGGGTTCAGGTTCTGGATCAGGTTCGGGTTCTGGATCGGGTTCAGGTTCAGGTTCAGGTTCAGGTTCAGGTTCAGGTTCGGGATCGGGTCCAGTCGTCAGCTCGGTCTCAGTTTCGGGCGTCAGCTCGGGGGTTGCCGTATGCTGCGGATCTTCCGTCGTCTCTTCCCCGTCTTTTTGGGTTTCCGACGTGGATTTATCTGCGGCCGTTTGCGCGACATCTGAAGGAATGAACAAAGTTCCATCATCCTCACATCCAATCAGAGCAAAACACAATCCCAACCCACAGATGGTTTTCTTTGAAAACATGGTTCTCTCCCGCACCAGCGTATGAAAAAAGCGAGCGTATGGGCCGTAAGGCCCATAGCGAGCAGAGACGTGCAGTCTGCACGTCTCCGGCGGCGCCGTATGCCGCAGGCATAGGC
>CAMKRB010000405.1 GCA_946415045.1 uncultured Myxococcales bacterium | reverse complement strand
GCTGACGATGGAATGCCTCACATGGATACTCACGCAGAACGAGGTTCCAGCCGCTCGCCCGGAAGCCTGCGGCAACTATCTGCTCCACGACCTCCCTATGTGCAAATGGGAAAGCGCTCGCTATCTCGACCGTCTGGCAAATGATTTTCACTGCGAATATACAAAACTCCAGATTACCCTCGAAGACGGCAAAGTCTTTGCCGACGCATAAGCGCTCGCCTTGGCATGTGTCGCTCGCCTTGGCACGTGTCACGACACGTGCCTACAGCTCGCATGCAAGGCTATCGGCTGCGCCGATACGCCTTCGCAACGCTGCTATCTGCGATACGCAGCGTTCATACATTTTATATACATCAACCAATTCGATGAAAATAATTGTAAACATACAAATGGATCATTCTCATCCCAAAAGTTTGGAGGATAATCATAATGAACCAATATTTCATATCTATTTCTTTTGACAGTCAACCAGAAATACAATGCATGCCCCTCGAATTTAATGCACCGGGTCTCGGATTGAATTCAGAAGGGATAACCTGGTGCGAGCAGTCTGACGCCCTGCTCTATATCAATGCCCACAATGAACTGATGATAAAATGTATTGGCAATACACGCATTTCTATCGAACGCTGCGGCCGCAAATCTATTCTTAAACCAGACCATCCTCTACACATTCTGTCTAAGGATATCATCACAATTGGTGAAACAACGCCTCATACATTTCACATTCATCATATCTATCGTTCTCACAAATCTTTAGCTCTGAGCAAGCGTTTGTCTAAGCTTGCCATGATTGCCTTTGCGACATCGATAGTTATGACTTGTACTGTTTCCTGCAATCGACCTGAACCCAACAATCCTACAGATGCCGTTCAATCCTCAGAATCCACTGCTCCCTCCGAGGCTGACCTTGAAGAAATCGAAGACGATCAACTTAACACACCAGGGTTAATGGGTCTCGTCTTCAATCCAGATAACGGGGTATTCATGAAGGATAAAGATGATTTTGTGGATGAAATAAAATCCAATGCAATAGATTCTGAATGCTCCGAATAATCATTGGCTATGTTTAACCAGTGTGGATATGAAGTCAGCTTGTAGCTCATAGCTTATAGCTTATAGCTTATAGATGAGAATTCATTTCATAGGAAATCATTCTTTTGCCTGTAAAAAATGAAACTTCTACAAGCTAAAAACTACAAGCTATAAGCTTGAATGAGAATTCCAATAGCAAAATCTCCACACTCATTAAACAGAGTCTAAATAATCGATGCGAAAGAGAATCAATTCTGATAGCTCCTAATAAGCTCGGAGCTTTGAGCTAAGAGCTTTGAATTAGGTATAACCAATCTCAAACTTTAAACTGAGCGCTCAGAGTTCAAGGCACACTGAAACGCAGTTGCCATATACCGCATTGATTTAATGAATTCTATAGAGTCGTTTGCCATTCTCGAATGTTAGATTTTCGGCTTCTTCTGACGAGATATTGAGAATTTCGGCAATCTTTTCGGCCATCTTGCAAAGCATGCTCGGATCATTGCGTTTTCCGCGATAGGGCACGGGCGCCATATAGGGGCAGTCGGTCTCGATGACGATGCGATCATGTGGAATCGAAGCCGCTACTTCGATCGCTTTGCGTGCATTTTTAAAGGTGATGACACCAGTAGAACCGATGTACCAACCGCGTTTGACGAGCCACTGTGCCATGTTTGCAGCACCCGAATAACAGTGAAAAACACCTGTGACTTCGGGAAATTCTTCGACAATTGCCATGCCATCCGCATGGGCTTCACGTTCATGAACGATGACGGGCAGATCGAGTTCACGTGCAAGTGCCATCTGCATGCGAAAGGCTTTTTGTTGGATTTCACGGGGGACATCTTCGTAGTGATAGTCCAGTCCAATTTCACCGATGGCGCGAATTTTTGGATTATTCGAACACATTGCACGATATTTGTCGATCACCGTTTCATCGACTTCGTCTGCCGAATCGGGATGCGAACCTACAGCGGCATAGATGTAATCGAACCGTTTTGACAAATCAGAAGCAGCGCATGATGTTTCGAAACTGCAACCGGGGTTCATCAAAAGTCCAATTCCCTGGAGAGGCAGGTTTTGCAAGAGTTCTTCGCGATCCGCGTCGAAGGCGCGATCGTCTAAATGTGCGTGTGTATCAAATCGCATGGTGTTTTTGGGGTGTAATGTGCCATTAAATTAGAATGTCAAACAGATTCCCTAAAGAAATGGTATGCATGCAATGTTTTGGGATTTTTTGATTCTTTGTGTGGGGCAACGCCCCCCACGGCGCTATTTGCAAGCAAATACGCGCCTCCCCCCTATGCGGGGCAATTCGCAATAGGAAATCCGCTTCGTTTCTCGCGTCTGTCGACGCTTCAACTTGCGCATTTCCTTTGTTTATTGTGCCCTCAATTCGCACCGTTCACAGGACGGTGCTCATTTCGGCCCCCCCCGCAACGCCCCAAATATCGTTTCATTCATACCTCACTAAGAACAACGCAGTGAAAATATCCTTATCATTCCGAATTATTTCGGGCTCAGGTGGCCAATTCTGCATGCACTGTAATAATTATAATTTACCGAATAATCTGTGAGCATCTTGTTATAACCACTGTTGCGCGAAGGAAAATAGATAGGAATCCGATTCCATGTCAGCCTGCACTCATGTCCGTATTTTTGTAGTTCATTCGATAACCTATTTGAATAATCTTGAATATTTTTGGCTTTTTCAAAGATCTCTTCTATATGTATCATCTGCTCATAATTATTAATAAGCATACAGTTGTCGTATGGGTTTTGAAATGCATCGAAACCAAATTTCTTTTCTAGCAGAAAATTTAGGAGCTCAAACTCCTGTGCCAACGCTGTAAGATGTGAGTTTGTACAGTCTTTGCCTTTTTGATTATCATCTTTAAATAATTGCTTATATTTATCGACGCAATCCGATTCATTCGTAAAGGCTTTGCAAGAAATAGCCTCTTGGCAATACTTTTTCAGCAGTATATCCAATTGGCTTTGGGGATATTTCGGCGTATTCATGATACATGTATTTTTTGCATTAAGATTATCCAGATGTCGCATCATGCAATCGACTGAATTCTGCCCGCGTGCGATGAGACGATTTCCCCGATCTTTAGGTGATTCTTGCGGATCATCAGCGACACAGACTGTTTGGTTTTGATAAAGTTGGCATAAGAAGAGGGTTGCATAGAATTCATCGATATCTTTTTTACATGAGGGCGTTTTTTTTATCTCATTATCTTTTATACTCATCATCGTTTCAGCGCAATTTTGTATAACGTCGTCATCGGGGGGGACTTTCTTTGAGCAGGCAGGACCTGGTTTACAAGTGGATCTGGCAACATCCATAATCGAATAAATTTTTTCGGGTTTGAGAGATTT
>CAMKRB010000404.1 GCA_946415045.1 uncultured Myxococcales bacterium | reverse complement strand
CTTTTGCGTGGCGAAGATTTTTGTATTATTTATCAAATAAAGGTTGCATTTTTTTTTTTTTTTTTATGATGTGATGGATTTATAGCTCACGAAAGACTGTAAATCGCTATTATTCGATGAGTTGGAGCAGTGCAAACATGGCTAAGATATCACAGACGGAAAAGTCATTCCTTAGCAGAGCTGGAGAATTCGTCACAATATCAGAAGTCATTTGCCTGCCTTTTCTGCCTTAATTTGGCATATTAATAAAGGAATTCTAACATGGGAATAAAAAAACATAATAGCTATCCGCTCATTTTATCACTGGGCATATTAAGCACGTTAGCACTTGTATACCTAGCTGGATGTGCTCTTTTTGGTCATGACGGAGGGCACGCAGAAAAAAAATGTGGAGAAACAGAGGGAGTCACGCCGTTACATTGCGCAGTATATTATAAAGACATTGAGCAAGTCAAAAAATTACTTGCCTCAGGTGCTGATGCCAATGCCAGAACGACGCGTAGAGTTGAAAAAAGCGGGGGTGGTTCCTTTCTTGGAATGGGTTATCCTGATTATAGGTTCGAAATTGATGAGGGGGTAACACCTTTACATCTTGTCTTTACTGAAGTTAAAGGTAACACAATAACAATAAGTACTAATAAACAGAATAAAAACTATAATAAGGAAATCGAACTCATTAAATTACTCGCAGCCGCAGGTGCTGATCTCAATACCAAATTTCCAAGTAACTCTGATAATGATTATGTAAATCCTATTGAGCTTGCAATAAACATGGGCTCCATCGAACTTGTAAACGCACTCATCGCTGGGGGGGTAGATCCTTATGCAATTGGCCCTGGCATAGTCAACATCATTGATGACGGTCGCAGAGTTCTTCCCACTTCGGCACATTATTATGCCATAAGCCAAAATAAATACAATATTCTAAAGGAACTGCCAAGACTGGGATACAATCCTGATAATACTGCAGATGTCGAGAATTATAAAAACAAATTTGTATCATGTGTGGAGTACAATCTCCCGACCCGTGAAAAGTATGCGCAGGAAATCCTCGAAAAACATTGTAAAAACAAATCATTTGACAAAAATGAATGTATCGATAATTACAAACGCACAAAAGAGTTTGCCGATGCTCTAAATGGATACAAAAGTAAAGATGAAGATTATAAAAAGCACACCGAAAACCGCGACCGTAATACTTGTGCAGTCAGCATCATTGAGTCTTACACCGATTCTGCACAATTGCCGTTGATATATGACTATTGCAATGGAACAAGTATTGCGCGAAACGACGCTGCACAACCTGAAATAAGTAGCGCAGAAGCAATCGTGAGTGGGAATACATCGTTTGCAGACTGTATTGATAATTATAGAATTTGGAAAAACGATTATGCTACCGCCAAAGACTATTTCGTGAAACGAATAAAAAAAGATCAAGATGACTTCCTTGCGTCGCCTGATGCAGAAAGAATTCGTCAGGAGGTGGCCAGGAAGCTGCTTGAGGAAAAGCGACAAAGAGACAATGAGCAGAGAGCGTATATACGCGCTAATTCACCGCGTGCAAACTGCGAAGCTTACGGTAACAAACATTACCAAAAGAATTCAGAGCAGTGGAAGCTTCATATGATATACAGCTGCAGTGGGTTACGGGATGATGTTATTGGAGACTGGCCATAATTAAACAAATAAAATAATCTCTTTCAACTTTTCCTTAGTCCTCCTGCCCCACAAGCTTTTTTTCAAATCCTACAACAGCTATATATCAACGGAGCTAAACTATATCATGCGGCGGGGCGGCGTATTTGCCATATCGCACCGGGCAGTCTGCACGGCGCGATTGGCAAATAGCCAGCCGCAGGCAGGCCGTATGCCGCAGGCATAGGCCGCCCCCCCAAAAAAATCATTCTTCTTCCCTCTCAAACCGCTCGATCACGCATTCATGCGCCTTTTTCTTATTGTAGCTAATCCCCACCAGAATCAGCTCGCCATAGAAATCCTTTAACGAAGCAGGATAGTTGTTTTCGTGTATCTGGTCGATAGCGGCTTTGACTTCCTTTTTGAATTTGAGTTCGATGATCATGGCAGGGCCGGTGACTCTCTTTTTAGGCAATAATACAATATCGGCAAAGCCTTTTCCCGTCGGAAATTCGCGAATCACTTTGAATTGATTTTCGGCAAAAAAGCATAATACAGAAATGACGCACGACAGTGCGTTCTCGTTGTTATACATTAGAACGGACGTCATATTTTGGTGTGTTTCCTCGACCATGCGTGCGACAGTATCTTTATCTTCGGCGAGTATAGATTGTATAAATTTGCGGGAACGCTGGTAGGGTTTGATTGCGTCGGGCCAGGAGCATTCCTCAAGGGCATTGCGAAACGCCATGCGCACTTCTTCGTTAGGAATAAACACTTGCGAGGCTTCTTCATCATAAGCCAGATAGCCAATGTGTGTAAGAAGCGTAAAACATTGGTTTTTATTTTTGGGAACCGTAAAAGAATTGTCATACGTCCCTGTATTGACATCAACTCTCCCGCCGCCGATCATGCACATCACATCGCCATAAACGCCATCGAGATCCGCGTTAATATAATCGAGCAGCGACTCAAACGAATCCGTCTGCGTCCAGTAGCTGCCAAATTCGCGGCTCTTCATTGCATGTGCCACCGAGTTGGGATTATAGACATGATGCTCATGCGGAAACATATAGCCGTCGTACCATGCGGCGGCCTCGGCGCGATCCATGCCAAATTTCTCGCACAATGCATCGACTTCCGACGGCAGAAATCCAACAAATGGCTCAAGTTCCAGAGGTCGCAGCATCGTGTACTCATAAAATTGATTCAGCGATGATTGCGTCTTGTATTTTTTGATGGGAAGAATGCCCGTAATATAGGCCAGAACTATAACGTCATCCATCACTTTTTGTTTGAACAGATCACGTAAAAAGTGAATCCAGTCTTTTTGTAACGCCTCATCGTTCGGATATTGCCGAAACACAGCATCCCATTCGTCAATAACAAAGACAAAACGCGCACCCGTTTTTTCATGAACCGTTGCCAAAGCATTGGCAAGCCTCATTTGATTCAGCCCTTCAATACCCGGCCATTTTTCGCACACATCCGCGAGAATTGAAGCCTCCATGCGGTCTATAAACGTCTTTGGATCATCGCCACGCATGAAGAATGTCAGCACATCAATGCCAATTACATCATACTTGTTGATATGCGTTTCGTAAGACGGATCCTGCGCGATCATATACGGCACAAACAGTTCGTGTGAATCACACGAATTGTCGTAATATGCCTCAATCGTTCGCGCCGCCACGGTCTTGCCAAACCGCCGCGCACGGCTCACGCACACGAACCGGGCCGACGTATCTATCCACTGGTTCAAATACCCAATAATGCCCGTCTTATCGACATATACTGTATCATTGATGA
>CAMKRB010000403.1 GCA_946415045.1 uncultured Myxococcales bacterium | reverse complement strand
CGAATTCTGGCTTCTCTGTGTTCTGGATTCTCCCGCATTTCAGCCACTTTTCGTCGTAATCAATACCAATTGTCTGCATCTGTTCCTCCATGAATTATCATTTTGAACCCCAAAATGATTCCTGCATATATCACGACAGCCCCCAAAATGTTACGAAATTAGCATCCCTGTCGTCGATTTATCGAATGATTCGCTGCCTTGTACCCGTCCTTTCTGCCTGCGGCAGATACGGACGGGGGCGTCGCTATTTCGCGTCTCAACGCTCAATACGCGCCGCCATCATTGCTTACGCATGCAACCAAATGTCTGGTTGTCATTTAAAACAATTGGATTTAAATTAATCCGGCGCTTTCGCGTGTTTTACTCAATCCATGGAGAATCGTAATGCAAGGTGTGATAATTGTGTTTTTGCTGCTGTTGGTGCCCGCTTCAATGTCTTATTCGGATCTCTTGTTTCCCGAAGACGGCCTGAACCCCAATGCTCTGATGGATAGTGCTGTAGACGATGACGCCGGTGACTCTGTCAATCATGCAGCTGCACAAAATACTATCGCTCTGGATGCGCCGGATCTCAATGGCGCAACGCTCGCTCGCGATTCCTCCAAAAAACAGGTGAAGCTGACTCAGAAATCCAAAAAATCCAACAGCGTTGACGACGAAAGCAATTGGTTCGATCAGAATCAGCTCAGGCTCCCCATCATCTATACCGTCGAACCCTATATCCCCAGATGGCTCCCTAATGCCTATGTGCCGCGCGATGTCCCCGAAAATCTCAAAAGCTATAACGGCATACAGCTCATGACGGCCTATGAATATGGCGATACACAGGTTTATGCCTATGGCGATGTCTATTATCACGTCGTCTCACTGCAGATTACAAAAAATGATCAGGTGGTGCGCTCCTACGACATGTCCGCTTTTGCCAGCCGTTATGAACACTATATTGCATGGGCTGTCGTCGAGGATGATGTGCTCTATATTCAGCATACCGGAAACGGATATGCCCGCGGATTTGATGGAAATACCGCCTATATTTCCGCCATATCTATTCCTGACAATAAATTGTTGTGGACGAGCAAACCCCTCACTGCAAATGCCCGCAACTTCATTATTTCCGGAAATTCTGTGATTTGCGGCTACGGTTTTACTGATGAACCGGATTACCTCTACGTACTCGATAAATTCTCAGGCGAGCGCGTTCAGACGATAAAACTCAAAACCGGACCGGATTTCATTCTCGAAAAGAATGGTTCGCTATATGTTCGTACATATAGTGATAATTATGTATTTACAATGAAATAAGACAGTATCATCTGGTTTCATATCTACAGCTAACAAGTATTTCCTCCAATCAGACAGGCGCAGGGAATAAGCAATTTGGCAGCCGCACTGGATTTGTTGGCAATAGATGATAAGGAGGTATTTCGATGAATTATCAGGAAATCAAAAGCAACGAAGAAATCAGGACCTATATTCGTCAGGCTGATCTCTCGCTCGAGGCGCTTGGCTATACTGAACACAGCTTTGCGCATGTGACAATGGTTGCCGAAAAAGCGGGTTATATTCTCGAAACACTCGGTTATCCGGCGCGAATTGTTGAGCTGGCTAAAATTGCCGGCTATCTGCACGACATCGGAAATCTCGTCAATCGCGTGGAACATAGCCAGTCCGGCGGCATTATGGCGTTCCGTCTGCTCGACCATCTGGGATTTCCGGCAGAAGAAATCGGTATGATTGTGCCCGCTATCGGTAATCATGACGAGGGCACTGGCGTGCCCGTGAGCCCGCTTGCCGCAGCTTTGATCCTCGCAGACAAAAGCGATGTGCGCCGCAATCGCGTGCGAAATCAGGAAATTGCATCGTTTGACATACACGATCGCGTCAATTACTCAGTTACTGAGTCTGAACTGAAAGTCGATGATACACATCAGTTTATTACATTGAAATTATCAATCGATACAAACTATGGTTCTGTGATGGATTATTTCGAAATCTTTTTACAGCGCATGATTATGTGCCGAAAAGCCGCAGAAAAACTTGGTCTTCACTTTAAACTGGTCATAAATGGGCAGCAGCTGATTTAATCGGTGAGTAGAATACCTAAGGCTTCGCCCCGGGGATTCAGGCATTATATGATATTATAATCTGATACCTCGGGTGAAGCTCAACGACCAGGTATATGACGATCGAAATACGACGGCTGAAATGCGAATAACCCCGGAATTACCCTGATATATCAAAAGGAACTCGATAATGATAAAATTGGGCCTTGTGCTTGCGGGCGGTGGTGGAAAAGGTAGTTATGAAATAGGCGTCTGGAAATATCTTCGTGAAATTGGACTGGACTCGCAGATTTCTGTTATTTCTGGCACTTCTGTCGGTGGCTTAAACGCTTTTCTGATTGGATACGGTGATTACGATCTGGCTGAAAGGCTTTGGCTGACAGAAGTAGAAGATAAAATACTTGATACAGAATCACTGTCGCACAGAGATGACGCTGTCTTCAGTCGTGAGGGGCTTTTGCAGATTATCGATGAAAATATCCGGTTTGATCACACTCAGAAAATGCCAAAGATATATGTGACTTGCTATAATTCGAAGGAAAAACAAGCAGACTATATCAAACTGAATGACCTGAATGACACCGAAATTAAACATTATCTATTGGCTACAAGCGCGATTCCCATTGTATTTCAAAAAGAAAATATTAACGGCAACGCCTATTATGATGGTGGTCTCACAGACAATGTGCCGTTACGCCCCCTGATCGATGAAGGCTGCACTCACGCGCTCATTGTCAGCCTGAATAAAAATGATATAAATGATTATTCTGGATACGACATTAAAACTGTCGTGATTCGCCCGTCATGCAATTTGGGGTCTTTTGTCAAAGGTACGCTTGACTTCTCTCCCGAAAGAACACAAATCCGGATTCAGATGGGATACAATGATTGTAAAAACATCTATGCCCTTGAAATTAAGGGACTCACCCAAACCAATGGCGAGAGTATTGAAAAAATGACAGAAACTGAGAATATTTCAAAATTGCAGAAAATTAATGAGATGAATGAAAAAACGGTACTGCTCGAGGCTTTGAAAAGGATTAGTGCCGAACCAATTCTTGCAGGCATCGTGAATGTGAATATGAATGCTGAAATCGGAACACAGGGTGGAAAGGTTTTTTGGACAGATCTGGCAGAATACAATGGCTGGCGGTGGCAGCAGAACAAAGTCTTTGGACAGGTGCGTCTGCTTGACCCCCTCAACAACCGGAAAGCCTGGGGAAATTATCATAAGGTTATCCAGAAATGCCGGGATCTCCTTTCGAACGAAGTGAGGAGAGAAAACGAATCGTCTAAAAAAAGTGATGTGTGAAATAAGTCGGCATTGCGTTGCGCTTACCATGTGTGTGGCGCTCTTGATGAAAGACATCCTTTTTACCAGTGTTCACG